>PMUE01000224.1 GCA_003167055.1 Vulcanimicrobiota bacterium
CGCCCGTGTCGGCGATGATCTTGTTGATGATCTTGCCGCCTGGTCCGATGACGTCTTTGATCTTGTCGGGATTGATCTTGATCACGATCATCCGCGGCGCGTACTGGGAGAGTTCCGCACGCGGCTGCGCGATCGTTTCCGTGAGCTTATCGATGATGAAGAAGCGCGACTTCTTGGCTTGCGCCATTGCTTCGCGCATGATCTCAATCGTGATGCCCTGGACTTTGATGTCCATCTGGATCGCGGTGATACCTTTCTTGGTACCCGCAACTTTGAAGTCCATCTCGCCAAGTGCATCTTCGAGGCCTTGAATGTCGGTGAGGACTGAGTAGTCCTTACCTTTGAGAATCAGGCCCATCGCAACGCCCGCGACGTGCTCGGTGATCGGCACGCCTGCATCCATAAGTGCAAGCGACGAACCGCAGACCGACGCCATCGACGACGATCCGTTCGATTCGAACACTTCGCTCATCAGACGCAGCGTGTACGGGAACTCTTCCTTCTTCGGAAGCACCGGAAGCAGCGCGCGTTCCGCGAGAGCACCGTGGCCGATTTCACGGCGGCCGGGTCCGCGCATCGGACGTGTCTCGCCGACTGAGAACGGCGGGAAGTTGTAGAAGTGCATGTAGCGCTTGTCTTCGAGCGCGACGATGCCGTCGAGCCGTTGCGCGTCGCTGGTCGAACCGAGCGTCGCGGCGGTAAAGACCTGCGTTTGTCCGCGCGTGAAGACGCCCGAACCGTGGACGCGGGGCACGTAGTGCACCTTGCTCCAAATCGGTCGAATTTCGTCGGGCTTGCGGCCGTCGGGACGAATCTTTTCGTCAACGACCATCACGCGCAATTCGTCCTCTTCCATCGACTTAACGATCTTGCCGAACTCTTTGGCGGTGTCCGAGTTCGAGAGGAGTTCCTTGATCTCGTCGTCTTTTTTACCGACGCGATCGAGGGCTTCTGGGACGTTGATATTCGAGAAGGCTTCTTCGCGCGCGTGCTTGTCGACGATGCGCATCGCCTTGGCGACGTCCTTCGCAAACGTCTTGCGCACCCACTTGTCGAGGTCGGCGTTGACCTTCTTGAGTGGATACTCGCGCTTTTCTTTGCCGGCTTTCTTCACGAGCTGATTGATGGCTTTGACGATCTTCTTGATCTCGCCGTGCGCGAACTCGACTGCACCAAGGAAATCTTCCTCGGAAATTTCGAGCGCGCCGCCTTCGACCATCATGATTGCGTCAGCGGTACCGGCGACCACGATCTCCATGCCACCGGTCACGTACTGCGGCAGCGTAGGATTAGCGATGAACTTACCGTTCTCGTCGCGGCCGACGCGCACGCCGGCAACGGGTCCATCAAACGGAATATCCGAGAGGGCAAGCGCTGCACCAGCAGAGCAGATGCCGAGGATGTCCGGATCGAGTTCGGGATCGACGGACATCACGGTCGCGACGACTTGCACGTCGTTTTGGAAACCGTCGGGGAAGAGCGGACGGATCGGACGATCCATCTGACGCGAACTGAGCACCGCGTGCTCGGGCGGGCGGCCCTCGCGCTTGATGTAACCGCCCGGAATTTTTCCGGCGGCGTACATCTTCTCTTCAAAATCGCAAGTGAGTGGGAACCAGTCAATGCCTTCGCGAGGTTTGAGCGAGGCAGTGGCGGCGCAGAGCACGACGTTTTGGTCGCCATAACGAATCAGCGCGGAGCCGTTGGCTTGCTTCGCGAGTTCGCCGGTCTCAATGACCATCGTGCGCCCGCCGACCTCTAAGGTCACGGATTCGGGCACAAATAACTCCTAGTTTTCTTGTGTTTTGCTCTTTAAAATGAACGGTGCTCGGTTCGCGTAGCGAGGCCCTCCGGCCTTCGGCCGGGCGCACATCCTGTGCTCGGGCCTCCAGCCGCTTCGTGCGGCCGGCTCTAAGCGACCGTATCGACGGTGCTGCCGGCGGCGGGCGTCGTGCCGAGGTTCTGGAGCTCGGTTGCCAGCTGGGCAAATTGATCGGCATTGAGTCCGGCCGAGGCGTAGAGCGCCGCCGTCGCATCCGAGGTATTGCCGGTAAGGCCCTGAGTGAGCGTCTGATACTGCCACTGCTGGAGCGTGGCGACCGCCTGCTGGTAGGGGTTCTGCCCGGTGGGGCTCGTCGACGAGGTATTCGAGCTGGTCGAGCTCGTCGACGGCGTTGTCGAGGTCGTCGCTGGGCTGCTCGTCGTGCTCGACGACGCAGTCGTGCCGTTCGCCGACTCCGCGTAGCTGGTCGGATTGAGCACGTCAAAGCCCGGGATGGTCAGCGGGGTGACCGCCGAGGTCAGGGCATCCGAGCCGATGTACGAGGTGCTCATCGCGGCAATCGTACCATCTCGGGCTGGCCCGTTGCCGCACGCATGAGGAAATCTTTACGTCCGCATGGCGAAGGGGCGCTCATGCACGCTTTTCTCCTCGCCGCGGTTCTTGGCGTTGTCACCGCCCCGCACGCCATGGTCGTGACTGAACAGCGGTTAGCGTCGCAGGCGGGGCTCGAGGTGCTCGAGCGCGGCGGCAATGCTGTCGATGCGGCCGTTGCCGTCGGCTACGCGCTGGCCGTCGTGGATCCGTGTTGCGGCAACGTCGGGGGCGGCGGGTTCATGCTGATTCGCATGCACGACGGGCGCGAACGCTTCATCGATTTTCGCGAGAAAGCGCCGCTGCGCGCGACGCGCGATATGTATCTCGATGCAAACGGCAACGTCGTACCGAATCGTTCGCGCAAAGGGTGGCTTGCGATCGGCGTGCCCGGCACCGTCATGGGCTTTGATCGCGCGCTCACGGAGTTCGGTACGATGCAGCGGCCGGAAGTGATGGCGCCCGCGATTCGTCTCGCGCGTGACGGCTTCGTACTCAACTCGGGCGATCTTATTCCGTTTGCCGGAGCGCCGACGCAAGGCTACACCGGCGCGTCGACGTTCGCGCAGCCCAACGTGCGGACGATCTGGATGTCCGACGGGCAGATGCCGCATGCCGGCGAGCGCATCGTGCAAACGAATTTGGCCAACACTCTACAAGAGATCTCCGACGGCGGTACTGCGGCGTTCTATAAAGGCTCGATCGCTCGCGCCGTCGTCGACGCGAGCAATGCAAACGGCGGCATTCTTTCGATGCAAGATTTCGCTGCGTACACCGTCGGCGAGTCATCACCGCTGCAATGCGAGTATCACGGTCTCACCGTCATTTCGGCACCGCCCCCGAGTTCGGCGGTGTGACGCTTTGCCAAATTCTCAATATCATTTCGCCCTATCCGCTCGCGGATTGGGGCTGGCACAGCGTGCGCGAAGCGCATTATGTGGTCGAAGCCGAACGCCGCGCGTACGCCGACCGTAACGAGTATCTCGGCGACCCGGCCTTCGTCAACAATCCGATTGCAGCGCTCCTCAGTCCAGCGTACGCCGCGCAATTGCGCGCGCAGATCGATCCGCAGCACGCCACGCCGTCGTCGCAGATAAAACCCGGCTTACACATCGACCTGCACGAGAACGCGCAAACCACCCACTATTCGATTGTGGACGGCGCGGGTAACGCCGTAGCGGTTACCTACACGATCAACGACTGGTTCGGCTCGAGCGTCATCGCGGGAAACACGGGGTTCTTTCTCAACGACGAAATGGACGACTTCACCTCGAAGCCGGGGGTGCCGAATGGATTCGGTCTCGTGCAAGGCGCAATGAATGACATACAGCCGGGAAAGCGTCCGCTCTCGTCGATGGCGCCGACGATGGTCTTGCGCAACGGTAAACTCGCGATGGTGACCGGAAGTCCCGGGGGATCGCGGATCATCACGATCGCGCTCGAGACGATCTTGAACGCGTTCGACTTCGGTATGGATGCGCAAGCCGCCGTCGATGCGCCGCGCATTCACATGCAGTGGCTTCCCGACGCGATCGACTACGAGCCGAACGCCTTGACTGATGCGACGATGAGCGCGCTGCACGGTGACGGATACACCTTACGAGAGATTCCGTTCTGGGGCTCGGCGCAAGCGATCGTGGTGCTGCCCGACGGTACGCTGCAAGGCGGAACGGATCGCCGGCGTCCGGCGGGCGCGGCGCTTGGCTACTAGGCCATTCGGCAGGGGTTCGGTAAAGAGTTCGTAAAACCGCGGGCAGAGGGATGCGACGACGCGGGAACGGCGACACCCGTGCCGCTTGCTTTGTGGCGAAGGGAGAGCTCGTGGCGATTGCGCCAGAGCGTGGACCGGTTCCCACCATCGTGGTGGCGATCGATCGGGCCTTGCGCGTAACCACCGCTTATGGTCCGCGTGCCATGGATTTAGAAGCGCGACCACCGAGCGGTCAACTATTGCGTGCGCTCCGGAGCGCGCTACGCGGGCGGCACCGCGCAATCAAGACCGAACTCGGCGGCGTCGTATTCGACGGCCACGTTTTTCCATTGGTTGTCAATGAGGGTGAAATTGCGGGCGCGGTGGCGGTCGGGATCGACGCCAGCGAAGCGGAAAGCGCGGTCCTTTTTCTCTCCACGCACGATCCGCTGACCGGCCTGCTCAATCGGCATCAGCTACTCGAAGTGCTCGATCATTACGCCAAAAACGGCGTGGCAAGCGGCGCACTCGTACTGCTCGACATCGACCGTTTCGCGCAAATCAACGAGATCGCCGGCCACCTTGCCGGCGACCAACTGCTGTGCGCGATCGCCGATCGTATGCATTTTCTCGAGATCGACGGCCACTACGTCGCGCGTCTGGGTTCAGACGAATTCGCGTGCCTGCTGCTCGAACCAAAGAACGGCGCGATGGTCGAGAAACGTATCGAACAATTGCGCGACGCGCTCGACGCACCATTTGAGGCCGGTCATGCCGAGTTTGTGCTGCGCGCCACGATGGGGGTCGCGCACTTCCCGCAGGATGGCGCCGGCGAGCTGCTGTTGCAAAACGCCGCGATGGCACTGCAGGCGGCCAAAAGCGCCGCGCGCGGCGGCCTGGTGCGCTACGGCCCGGCGCTCGAGCGGAAGATGAGCGTTCGCAGCCGTCTCGCGCGAGATCTACCCGCGGCGGTCGATCGCTGCGAGTTCGCGATGTACTATCAGCCGCTCATCGACGCCTCGAGCAATCGCGTGACCGCGACCGAGGCACTCTTGCGCTGGCAGCATCCGGAACTGGGATTGCTGACGCCCGACGTGTTCCTGACCATCGCCGAGGAGTCCGACGTGGTGGTCGAGATCGGGCGCTGGGCGATCGACCGCGCCTGCCGCGACGCAATGCTGATCCGCGATTCCTTCGGGCGGGACGTGCGGCTCAACGTGAACGTCTCACCCCGCCACGTGCAGTCCGAACGGCTGATCGGGCACGTCTCGGCGGCGCTTCGTGACTCGGGTTGGAACCCCTTAGCGCTCCAGCTCGAAGTTACTGAGCAGCTGCTTATCGAAGACATCCCCAGCGCCGTGGCCACGCTCGAACGGCTGCGCGACCAGGGCGTGTCGATTGCCATCGACGACTTTGGGACAGGGTACAATACGCTGTCCTATTTGAAATCCTATCCGGTGAGTTGTATCAAAATCGATCGGGCGTTCGTGAAGGATGCAGAAAATGACCAATACAGCAGGGCCATTTGCCGATCCGTAGCCGCCCTCGGGGATTCCCTGGATATGAACGTGATCGGGGAAGGCGTGGAAACGCTGGGGCAGGCTGAGTTTCTGCGTGCGATCGGCTGTCGCGAGCTGCAAGGCTATCATTTCGGCCAGCCGGTGAGCGCATGGGACTTTATGACTACGTATGGCAAGGAGGGGGTCTGGGTATCGTAGCGCCTACATGAAGATCGCTGCGGGAGCCCAAAACGGCGAAAGGGCGGGGTTGGACGAGATCTTCGGAACAGTCTCAAAGAAAGGCGCACGCCCGGTCGAGCGCCTCGCTCTGATGCGCTCCTTTCT
>PMUE01000283.1 GCA_003167055.1 Vulcanimicrobiota bacterium
AAGTCGGCGCCTTTGGCGGTTTTGGGGAAGGCGATCACGTCGCGGATGCTGGGAGTGCCGCACAAAATGGCAATCAAACGGTCGAAGCCCAGCGCCATCCCGCCGTGCGGCGGCGCGCCATACTCGAGCGCCCGCACGAAAAAGCCGAAACGCTCCTCGATTTGCTCCGCGGTCATGCCGAGCATCTCGAAAATCTTGCGTTGCAGATCGGGTTTGTGGATACGAATCGAGCCCGAACCGAGCTCCCAGCCGTTGAGCACCATGTCGTAGTGCTGCGCTCGCATCTTGCGAGGGTCGGTGTCAATGTACTGCCACTGATCCTCGCCCGGCGCGGTGAAGGGATGGTGCGACGGGACCGGCTTTCCGGTCTCTTCGTCGATCTCGAGATACGGAAAATCGAGTACCCAACAAAACACGAAGGTCTTCGGATCGCGCAGGCCGCAGCGCTCGCCGACGACGTTGCGCATCTTGCCCGCGACGGCAAGAGCGATCGCGCGCTCATCGGCAAAGAGCAAGATCGCGTCGCCCGTCTGCGCACCGGTTGCGTCGCGCAGCTTCGCAATCTGATCGTCTGAAATGAATTTTGCCGCCGAAGACTTCGTACCGTCGGCTCCGAGCGCGATCCACACCATGCCTTTCGCACCGAACTGCTTTGCTTCTTCGGTCAGCGCATCGAAATCGCGCCGCGACGCCGCGGCGCCGCCCGGGTAGCGCAATGCGACGACCGCGCCGCCACCTTCAATTTCGCCTTTGAATACGCCGAACTCCGTGCCGACGAAGATGTCGTTGACCTGCGACAACTCCAGATCAAATCGGAGGTCGGGTTTATCCACGCCGTAGCGCGCGATCGCTTCCTCGTGCTTCAAGCGCGGAAATGGGCCAAGGTCGATGCCAAGACAGCGCTTCCACACGTAACGCATGCATGACTCCATTACCTCGAGCACATCTTCTTGCGTAATGAACGACATCTCGACGTCGACCTGCGTGAACTCCGGTTGGCGATCGGCACGCAGATCTTCGTCACGCATGCAACGCGCGATCTGCATGTACTTTCCAAAGCCGGCGATCATCGTGATCTGCTTGAGCAACTGCGGTGACTGCGGCAATGCGTAGAACGCTCCTGGATGGAGGCGCGACGGCACGAGATAGTCTCGCGCACCTTCCGGCGTGCTCTTGATTAGCATCGGCGTCTCGATCTCGATGAACTCGCGATCATCGAAAAAGTCGCGCATCGCCTTGACGATGTTGTGGCGCATCCGGATGTTACGCTGCATACGCGGGCGACGCAGATCGAGATAGCGGTACTCAAGTCGCAGATTCTCGTCGACGTCGGTGTCGATGTTGATCTGAAAGGGCGGGACCTGCGAGCGGTTGAGCACGTCGAGTTCGTCGACGCCGACCTCGATCGCGCCGGTGGCTAGCTGTTCGTTGTCGGTTCCCGCCGGTCGCGCCCGCACCGCGCCGCGCACGCGCAGCACGTCCTCGTTGCGCAGACGTTCCGCTTCTTTGAAGCTTGGATGCTGCGGATCGAAGACGATTTGGGTCACGCCGTCGCGATCGCGTAAGTCGACGAAAATCAATCCGCCGTGATCGCGCCGGCGGTTCACCCATCCGTTGAGTTCGACGGTTTCACCGACATTGCTCGCGCGCAACGCGCCACAGGAAAATCGCTTAGCCAATGCTACGGTCCTTCAGGGCGTCTTTGACGCCGGAAACATAATGATATTGCTGCACGAGGTCGCGCGCAAATTTTGATTGGCCCGAACGGGCATCGAAGTACGCCAAGACTCCGGGCATGTGTTCGAGCACGCTGTGCAGCCCGAGCGAGACCGGCGTCATGCCCAGATTGAGCTGCACGGCAAAATCCGGATGCTTGCGATAGAACCGCACGGTCGAACGGCCGGCGAGCCGCATCTTTGCTTTTTGGTCGTCGTGCGGCACGTCCTGGCAGTGATAGTTGATCGCGCGTGGTTCGTAGAGAATCGTGACGCCGGCCCGTTCTAGCCGGTACCCCAGCTCGAGGTCCTCGTGACCGTAGCCGGTGAAGCTCTCGTCGAAGCACCCGACACGCAACAGATCCGCGCGCCGCACGGAGGCGTTACCCGTCAAGAAGTAGAGCCACGGCAATTTCTTGCGCGTCGGCCGGTGCAGTGCACCGCGTTCGTCCGGATGATCGCGCTTGTAAAGGTAGTCGTCATAGTTTTTGACTTGCACTTCCAAGCCGACGACCGCGACGTTGCGTTCCGCGCGATGGTGGCGCAGGTGCTGCGAGAGCAAATCCGGCGACGCAAAGATATCGGAATCGTTGAAGAGCACGACCTGGCCTTGCGCTGCCTGGATCCCGGCATTGCGGGCGGCCGCGCGGCCCGAGTAGGCGCCCGGAAGGTGATGGACGTTCGGATGCTCGGCATGCATCCTGGCCAGAAACTCGGCGGTGCCGTCGGTTGAATTCGAATCGCAGACGAGCACTTCGAACTCACTCGGCGCAAGATCTTGCGCGAGTAGCGTCGGCAGTACGGGTGCGAGCGTCTCCAACCGGTTATAAGTCGGAACGACAACGGAAATTTCAGGCATCGATCAATTCACGAACGCCGCTGACGATCTGCGCGCGAAATTCTGCGAGCGCGGTATCGTCCTCGGAACCCGGCTTGCGCACCAGCACGCTTGGAACGCGGTACGGCGCCCATTCTTGCGAGTTGAGCCGGAAGTAGCGGTGTTCGAAAGCCACCAGCGTGGGCCTGCGCACCGCGCTTGCGACATGGGTCGCACCGGTGTCGACGGTGACAACACAGCGTGCGCGCTCGAACAGCGCGACCCATTGATGGAACGGCAGCGAGCGCAAGACCGTATGTCCGCGCGCCTCGAACGCTTGTGCGTATTCGTCGCACTCGGCCGCGCAGCTGACCGCAAGCGGTGCGCCGAGTTGGGCAAGTTCGCCGGCAAGCTGCAGCGTCGACTCGAGCGTACTCCCGCTCGAGAACCATCGTTGGCCTAGGTGCAGCCCGACCGGTTCGCCCGGCAGGTGCGCGACCGCGCGCCGGTCGTCGTCGGTCACGTCTAACCGCAGCGTGGTCACGCGCGTCGTTGCACCGGCGAGCGCGACCAACTCAAGCAGCTGGTCGACCTCATGCGGCACGATGCGGTTGGGGTCGCGCTCGCACAACTCCGGATCGGCCGGGCTGATCATCACGCGATTGAGCGACAAGCGCGCGGTCATGCGCGCGAACCAGCGGCGCGTGTAGGTGTAGCCAACGCGAACGCGCGCCCGCGACGCACCCACCAAACCGATGTCGGTCGCACGCGGCGCAAGCGCGATCGCCAAATCGTAGTCGCGAAGGCCCGCACCAAAGGCGTCACCGCGCACCTCGCGCGGCAGATCGATCAATTCGTCGAGGTCCGTGTTGCGCTCGACGGCAACACGATTGTACGGACTGGTGACCATGGTGACGTGCGCGCCGGGGAACGACGCGCGTACCGTGGCGATCGCCGGCGTCGAAAGAATCAAGTCACCGATGCGATCGGTCCGCGACAGCAGAATCTTCATTCCGACCGAAGCATCTTTTCCAATTCGTCAAAATATGCGGCGCTTGCGAGCCCGCGCGCGGCGCGCAATTCGCGTTCCGAGAGCGCGCGATCGTTCGAAAGATCGCCGACGCGCGCGCGCAGTGCCAGCGTCGTACGATCACCGTCACGCAGACGATGCCACGAGCGCTGCACCGGATTGAGACCGGTCGCGAGATACGTGCGCCAATGCGGATGGATCGCGGCCAACTGCACCGCGGTGCGCGCCTGCGCCCGCGCCTGCGCGATCATCTTTTCAACGTTGCCGCTGCGTGGCCGCGGTTTATAGTGGTAGACGAGCGCTTTCGGATTGAAAACCGCGCGCACGCCGCCGAAGCGCAGGCGCAAGCCGACGTCGATGTCCTCCCAGCCGTACTCGGAGAACGAATCGTTGAAGCCGCCGATTGCCCGAATCGTTGCCAGCGGCACCGAGACGTTGGTCGTCCAAAAGAAATTGCCGCTGTAGTCTTTGAAGCTCCAGATCGGCACCGGGAGATCGTCGAAGCTCTCGACGTTGATCGCCCCGCCGCGCACGATAGCTTTCGGCGCGCGATCGTGCGAGCGCAGATGCTCCTCGACGTAGTTCGGTAGCGGCAATACGTCGTCGTCGATGAAGATGATGCGCTCACCGCTAGCGCGCGCGATCCCGGCGTTCCGGCCCTTCGCAAGGCCGCTATTGACCTGGTCGATCACGACGAAGCGGCAGGTCGCCCGTTGCTTCGCCCGCTCGATGACCTCCGGCGTTGCGTCGGTCGAGCCGTCGTTAACGAGCACGACCTCGTAGTCGCTCGGATCGACCGTTTGTTCGAAACAGGCGTCGAGCACACGCTCGAGCAGCGCCGCGCGATTATAGGTGCACAGTTGTATCGTGGCGCGCACGAGGCCCTCCGATCAACGCTTGCGTCGCCGCGACAACGCGCTCGACGTCGAGATGCGCAATGCACGCGTAGTCCGGGCAACGTTCTTTGGTATCGCCCGGATGACACGGATAGCTTGCGCGAACGACTTCGGTATGCGTGCCGAGCGGCGCCCAGCGTTCGGGGAAATCGCTTTGGAACGGAAAGATGCCGACCGTAGGCGCACCGACCGCTGCCGCGACGTGCATCGTGCCGGTGGTGATTCCAACGAAGGCCTGCGCGTCGCGGGCAAGCGCGCCGAACGCGCCGATCCCGAGCTTCCCCGCAATGTTCACGACCCGCTCGCCGGCCGTATCGGCAAGAATAGCGGCATTGATTCCGTCGTCACTCTTCGCTCCGCTGAGCAGAATTGTCGCATCAAACCTGTCCGCGAGCGCGTCGGCTAACGAAGCCCAGCCGCTCGTGGGCCAGATACCGCGCTGCGACGCGATCGCGTTGGTCGGATGCAAGATAATGTAACCCTTCGAGAAGCTCGGGGTGACAGATTCCGCTTCGCGTTCATCTTGCGCGGTGGGGACGAAACGTGGAATGCGATCGTTCGTATCGCAATCGAGTGCGCGCGCATAGTCGAGCAGAATGTCGGACCAGTGCGAGGCCACGTCGCCGCGCTCACTGCGCACGACGACGCGCTTGGTAAAGTCACCCGAGTAGAGCCGGCGCGCTTGACCGACACGAACGGGAATCTTCGCGAGCTTGGCCACCCGCGCCGTTCGCGCGGTCGCCCAGGTGACGACGCAGGCATTATAGTTGCGGTCGCGCAGCGAAGCCGCGAGCGCGCCTTCGTCACCGCCGTCGTCGATCAGCACCGTATCGATGTCGGGGACACGTTCCAATGTCGCGCGATGGGCCGGCAGCGTGAGCGCGTCAACTTGCTCGTAACGCGTCCGGAGTGCTCGCGCGACGAGCGAGGCGACCAGCGAATCGCCGATGCCGCCGCCCGCGCAGTAGAGCAGCGCGCGCGTCATGCCTGGGCCGGCTCGTTGAGTACGCGCACGAGTTCGCGCGCGTACATGCCGTCGAGAAATTGCGTCCGCGCGAACGAGCGCAAAAACGCCGGCGCCTTCTCACTCGTAGCAATGCCGGCATATACCGCGAGCAGAGAATCGGGCAGCAAGTAGCGTGCGCGCAGCAGGTTCACCGGATGCGCACCGGTCGCCATTCGCGCGCGCGGCGACGCCTGTTTTTCCAGAAAATGGCGCGCCATGCGTGCACGCTCCAGCACTTTGCGCGTCTCGACCTCGAGCGTATTGTCCACCGGCGCCTTGATGTGCCACAGATACGCATCCCACGCAAAGCGCCACCGCATGCCGGCCTCACGCAGACGCACACCAAGCTCGGTGTCTTCCCAACCGTAGAGATGAAAGGCCTCGTCGAATCCGCCGAC
>PMUE01000187.1 GCA_003167055.1 Vulcanimicrobiota bacterium
GTCTACGCGAAGAGTTCACCGATCACGTTCATCAAGAACTCGCACACGCCGGTGCTGATTCTGCAAGGCGAGCGCGACGAGGAAGTGCCCGCACCGCAAGCCTTCGAGTTCTATCACGCGATGCAAACGCTCGGCGTTCCGTCGCAGCTCGTCGTCTACGCCGACGAGGGTCACGGCCCGCGTCAACCCAAGAATCAGATCGACATTCTCGAACGCATGGTCGCCTGGTTCGACAAGTACTTACACTAAAAATAAAGAGCGAAAAACAAGAACGAGGCGCCGCATTACTGCGNNGCCCGGGAATCGGACCCGGAGCGGTTTGAGGTATCAAATCAACGGTCGACACCATCGATGCGCTCCAGCGCGTCTTCCATCCCGCGCTCTAGTGCAATCGTCTAGACTGCAATACGGCTCAGGGTTTTGGCGACGGCGTCATCCACGGGGGCTTCGTGCCGAAGCAATCGGGCGCGGCCTGCGTGCCGAATGGACGTTCACCTGACCCATAAAACTCGTTACAGCCGCCGTTGAGCACCTTATACGGAACGTTGGCAAGGACACAGAGGCCGCTGTCCGCATCGTAGACGATAAAGTGCCGGTCTTTGCTTCCGCCCCACAAAACCCACGCGAATCGAAGTGTGCTGGAGTGAACGTAGTGTTCGATTCGATGTAGCGTGGCGCGCTCGCTCGGCGTCAAGGGCGGGACTCCCGCAGCGCCGGCGTCGGACGCGGCATAGCTAAGTGGCGCGAGCATGCTCATCGGCTCCGGCGTCTGCCAACTCGTGTGCATTGGGGTGCATCGAATCCCGCGGCCAATGTGAACGATTGGACCTGGCGTTATCATATCGACCGGCGCGTTTGGCGTCGGGTCCTGGCGCGCTTGCGCGTGTGAACACGCAACTAACGCCGCGGAGAGCATCAGCGCCGCCGCAATGCGTGGTGCCGACAAGATCAGACCAGCGTTGGCAAGGGCAGCGAGGGGCGCGTCGAGAGATCCGGGCGCAGTTCGGTCGTGTACTCGAGCGCACGGTCCATCATGCGCAGTGCGAAATCCATTTGCGGATCGCGCCCGTCGCGGTAATCTTGCGGCGCGTAGTCGACGTCGTAATCCGGATCGGTGCCGTAATTTTCCACCTTCCAGCCGACATCGGAGAACCAGAACGAAAACTCCGGTTGCGTTGTGAGCGTGCCGTCGACCAAGTGATGATAGGGATTGATGCCGATCACGCCGCCCCAGGTGCGTTTGCCGACCAGCGGTCCAAGCTTGTAGAGCTTGAAGCAGTGGCTAAAGATGTCGCCATCTGAGCCGGCGAACTGATTGGTGATCGCCATCATTGGTCCGGCGACGGATTCGGGCGGATACGGAATCGCCGTTCCGTAGCGCGGCACGTCGTAGCCGACGCGCTTTCGTCCGAGTTTTTCGAGCAAGAGCGGCGAGACATGACCGCCGCGATTGTAGCGCACGTCGACGATCAAGCCTTTGCGATCGAACTCGCTTAAGTAGCCGCGATGAAACTCGGCGAATCCCCACGGCCCCATGTCGGGGATGTGGATATAGCCGACGCGACCGTTGGTCTTCCCGTGCACGTAGCGGCGATTGGCTTCGACCCAGGCACGATAGCGCAACGGCGACTCACTCGCGAGCGCTTTGACCATCACCGTGCGCTCTTCGTCTTTGCGCGTGCGAACCGTGACCGAAATGTCCTTGCCCGCGCCGTTGACCAGCAAGCGATCCGGCGCAATCGTGCGCGAAAGCCGTTTGCCGCCGAGCGCCACCAGCACGTCGCCTTCGTGAAGGTCGAGGCCCGGCTCCGCAAGCGGTGAGTCTTCAGAACGATTCCACGAGTCACCGCGATAGATGCGAAGGATGCGATAGCCACCGCGGCCTTCGTCCCAGGCAAGGTCGGCGCCGAAGAAGCCGCGTTGGTATTGCGGCGGCACTCGATAGTCGCCGCCATATTCGTAGGCGTGCGACGTGCCGAGCTCGCCCTGCATTTCCCAAATGACGTCAGAGAGTTCGGTGCGCGTGCGAACGCGCGGGAGAATCGCCTTGTAGCGATCGTAAACGCGGTCCCAGTCGATGTCGCTCATGTCCTCGACCCAGAACTGCTCGGTCTGCAAGCGCCAAGCTTCGCGGTACATCTGCGCCCACTCGTCGCGCGGTTCGATCTCGACGTTCGCGCGATCCAGGTCGATCCAACCGCTCTTGCGCCCGGCCTCGTTCGACGGCTTCTCGGGTTCCTCGTCGCCGAGGTCGGCGGTCGCATCGATGGCGCGTAAACGTTCGTGCGAACGATAGATCAACGTGCGTCCGTCGGCGCCGAGACGAATCTCACCCACGTCGCTCGCGACCGTCGACTGACGCAAGGTTTCAAAATCATAGGCGTAGAGCGTGCCGCCGGCAGCCTCTTCCTCGTCATCGTCGGCATTTTTAATGCCTTTGACCGGAAAGCGCGTGTACAGTGCGCGCCCCTTCACCGCTACGAGTTGCTCGTACTCACCTTCCTCGACCGGGAAGCCCAACACGCGCCCGGTAATCTCGTCGAAATCGATCTCGATGCGCAGCTCTTCGGGCTTCTGATGTTTCTTTTCGTCGCCGTGATCGTGATCGTGATCGCGATGGATCGGGCGCGGCAGCGGCACAAAGGGCGACGGTACGTCGCTGCGCAGCGTGACCACGAACGGGCGTTGCGCTTGTGGGAAACTGAGATCGAATTGGAGCGCGTCGTAGACCGGATGGAAGTCGCGCGTCGAGATGAAGTAGAGGTACTTCCCCTGCGGATCCCACGCGGGCGAATGATCGATACGCAACGGCGAGGTGACGTCGTGCACCTTGCCCGAGCGCACCTTTGCGACGCGAATGATCGACGCGCCACGGGTCGGCGAGTAGACGTAGGCGATGTAGCGGCCGTCGGGCGAGAAGGCGAGATCTTGCACGCGCTGCGCGGGACTCGTGTCGATCACGCGGACTTTGCCGTCGTCGAGATCGATCAAGCAGAGCTCGTGCCGGTGATTGGCAAAGGCGATCACGTCGCTCGCCGGCGAGACCGCGAGCTCGGTCACGCGACCGATGTCGCCGTTGGTGACGGTCTTGACCTCGTCGGTACCATCGGCGCGCTGCACGGCGATCTGCTCGAAGCCGCTGCCGTCGGTCACGCACGCGAACCGTTTGCCGTCTTTGAGCCATTCCGTCAGGCGCGTGCGCACGCGGCTCGAGCCACCGTGGTTGAGCACGGCACCGTCGAAGAGCGGCATTGTGAACGCCTGTCCGCGCGCGATAAACGCCAGGCGCGTGCCGTCGGGACTGGGCGCGAAATGTTCGAGCGATTCGGAGGCATGCTCGAAGCGGCGTACCGTTTGCGGCTCGGGCGAGGGCGCGTCGATGTCGAGCTGGGTGACGCGGTCGCCGGCGAGATCGATGACGCTGAGCGCGCCACCACTCGAATACACGATGCGCGAACCGTCGGTCGACGGGAAGCGCGCGTAGTATTCACTTTCGTTCGACTGGCGGATCACGTCGCTGCCGTCAAGCGCGCAGGAGTAGATGTTGCCGATGCCCTCGTGATCGGCCAGAAAGTAGACGCGCTCGCCGATCCACATCGGCCACGCCGGATTGCCGTCGGGCAACTTCAACTTTTCGAAATCGCCCTGATTCGCGGGATCGATCCAGATTTCGCCCGCGGTGCCGCCGCGATAACGCTTCCAGCGCGCGGGATCGACGGCGTTGCGTCCCAGCACCAGTGCGCCGTTGGGCCCGGTAGAAAACGCGCGCGCGTGTCCGAGGTGAAGTTCGCGCGCCTCGCCGCCTTCGCGCGCGATCGCGAACGGCCGCGTCTCACCTTCGTACCAGTTGCGCGCGTTGGCAACGAAGTGAATCTCGCGACCATCGGCGCTCCAGCCGACGACTTGTGCAACCGTCGATCCCAAAAACGTCAGCCGCTGCGGTTTGCCGCCGGTCGCGGGCATGACGTAGACTTCCGGGTTGCCGTCGTCGGTCGAAATGAACGCGACCGTCGTCCCGTCGGGCGAGAGCCGCGGCATCGAACAGGTGCCAAAGCTAACGGTGAGCCGCGTGGCGACACCGCCCCCGGCGGAGACGCTCCAAAGGTCGTCTTCACACACGAAGACGATACGATCGCCCGAGATCGTCGGGTACCGGTAATAACCTTGACTCATGGTGCTCGGGGGAGTTGGCGAACGCGCGGGCACGCTCTTGCGGGGGACCGTTACTTTGTGGTACAAAGTGAAATATGTTGCAAGCCCGTCTTCCGGACAGCGCTCCTGAGCACATCGCCGTCATTATGGACGGCAACCGCCGCTGGGCTCGCCAGGCGGGCATGGCCAACACCAGCCTGGGCCACCGCGCCGGGGCTGAGCACGCCGAGCAGGTCCTGTCCTGGTGCGAGGCCCTCGGCATCAAGAACGTCACCGTGTTCATCTGCTCCACCGAGAACCTGCGGCACCGCGGCGATGCCGAGGTGGCGTACCTGATGCGGGTCATCGAGGAAGTGGTGGTTGCAAGGCTCTCGCGGCGCGAGTCGCGGTGGCAGGTACACGTCGCAGGGATGCTCGATGCGCTTCCCGACTCGACCGCGCGAGCCCTCAAGGACGCCGTGGAGGCGACGCGTGGCTGCACGACCGGGGCGCACGTCACGCTGGCTATCGGCTACGGCGGACGGCAGGAGATCATTGACGCAGTGCGAGATCTGCTCGTCGAGGCAGACGAGGCCGGCGTGCCGATGGCCGACGTTGCGGACAACCTGACCGCCAACGACATCACCGCTCACCTGTACACGGTTGGCCGTCCCGACCCCGACCTCGTGATCCGCACCAGCGGAGAGCAGCGCCTCTCCAACTTCCTGCTCTGGCAGAGCGCCTACTCCGAGCTGTACTTCTGCGAAGCGTACTGGCCCGCGTTCCGCGAGATCGACTTCCTCCGCGCCCTGCGCAGCTACGCGGCACGCACCCGCAGATTCGGGACCTGACGCCGACTGCAGCCCGCGGCCGGTGAGCGGTCAGGAATCGTAGTTGACCGTGACGGTGTCGGTGGCGGGCAGGGACTGGCAGGTCAGCACGTACCCGGCCGCCACTTCCTCGGGTTCCAGGGCGTAGTTGCGCCGCATGGTCACCTTGCCGCTGGTCACCTGGGCCCGGCAGGTGCCGCACACGCCGCCCTTGCA
>PMUE01000028.1 GCA_003167055.1 Vulcanimicrobiota bacterium
GCGCGCACAAGATCAACAACACGGTCGGCCAGGCGCTGCTCGCGCGACGGATGGGCAAGCGCCGGTTGATCGCCGAGACCGGCGCGGGTCAGCACGGTGTCGCGACCGCGACGGTCGGTGCGAAGTTCGGCTTTCCGGTCGATGTGTATATGGGCGCGGTCGACGTCGAGCGTCAAGCGCTCAACGTCTATATCATGACGCTGCTTGGCGCAACGGTGCATCCGGTGACCGGCGGCACGCAAACGCTCAAAGACGCGACCAACGAAGCGTTTCGGGTCTGGGCCGCGCAAGTCGAAGATACGTTCTACGTCATCGGCAGCGTGGTCGGCGCACATCCGTATCCTTATATGGTGCGCGAGTTCCAAAAGGTCATCGGACTCGAAGCACGCGCGCAGTGCATGGAGCGCTATGGACGCTTGCCGAGCGATGTGGTTGCGTGCGTCGGCGGCGGAAGCAACGCGATCGGCATCTTCGCGGGGTTTCTCGACGACGACGTGCGCTTGTGGGGGGTGGAAGCCGCCGGGGAAGGTATCGACAGCGGACGAACCGCGGCTGCGCTCGGTGCCGGCAGCATCGGTGTGCTGCACGGTTCGCGTTCGTATCTCTTACAAGATGCGCAGGGGCAAGTGCAAGATACGCACTCGATCAGTGCGGGACTCGACTACCCGGGCGTTGGCCCCGAACATGCGCATCTCAAGGAAACTGGTCGTGCGACGTACGTGCCGGTAACGGATGCGGAAGCGCTCGAAGCGTTTTTTGATTTCTCGCGCGCCGAGGGCATCATTCCGGCGCTCGAAAGCGCGCACGCCATCGCCTTCGCGCGCCGGCTCGCGCTGGATCGCGGCCCTAACGATTTGATCTTGGTAAATCTTTCCGGCCGCGGTGATAAGGACATCGCGCAAGTGCGCGGGCTGCAGCGTGCTTGAAGCGATCTTCGAGCGCGCGCGCAACGCCGGGCGAGCCGCGTTTATCCCATACGTGATGGCAGGTGACCCGGATCGCGCAACGACGCTTGCGATCCTGGGCGCGCTGACGCAGGCCGGTGCCGATATCATTGAGCTCGGAATCCCGTATAGCGATCCGCTCGCCGACGGTCCCACGATTGCCGCCGCGGGACAGCGCGCGCTCGCCGCAGGCACAACGATCGCGTCGACGCTGGAACTCGTGCGCGAGCATCACGAGCACGGCGGCGCCCCGATCGTGCTCTTCACGTACTACAATCCGGTGTTGCAATACGGCATCGATCGCTTTGCGCGCGAGGCCGCAGCCGCCGGTGCCTGCGGCGCGATCGTTCCGGATATTGCACTCGAGGAGGGCGAGGCACTCGGCGCGACGCTGGCGGCCAACGGACTCGACATGCCGCTGCTCGTTGCGCCGTCGACCAAAGCCGGCCGCGCTCGGCGGATCGCCGCGCAGAGCACCGGCTTCATTTATGTGGTCTCGCGCTTAGGAGTGACCGGGGCCGGGACGCAGCCATCGACCAAGGCGCTGCGCACCCAAATCGAAATGTTGCGCGCCGTCACGGATGCCCCGCTCGCGGTGGGATTCGGAGTGAGCCATTCGGACCACGTACGGCGCGTTGCGCCGCTTGCCGATGGGATCATTGTCGGCAGCGCATTGATTGACGCCTATGCCGGAACACGAGGAGAAGAGGCAGCGCAGCGCGTACGCGCGTTTGTCGAACCGCTGATTGCTGCCGCAAATTCCGTGGAGGTGTAATGGATCGCGCGACGTTCGTTCAAGCCGGACTTGCTGCGCTCGTTGCCGGGCCGTCGCCCCAGCCCGCTGCGACGTTGACCGGAAACCCATGGAACATGTGCGATAAGAGCGCCGCGCTTCCGTACGACCATCCGCTCGATCTCAAGATGCAAGTGTTGGACGGTCCCGACTTTCACTTGCTGGCCTATCGCGGGCGGGCCGTGCTTCTCAACATCTTTGCGACGTGGTGTGGACCGTGCAATCACGAGCAACCGGCGATCGTCGATCTGGCGGCGCAGTACGCTCCGCAAGGCCTGGCCGTGATCGGGATGAACGATCGCGAGGAAGACGACGCGGTTCGCACCTACCGTAAGAAATACGGGATTACCTATCCGATCGCAATGGACCGTCGCGGTGGATTCACGCGCGCGCTCCAAGCGGGCCGCGCCACGGATATCAGCACGGTCTTTCCCGTGTCGATCTTCATCGAGCCGCACGGCTATCTCTACTGCTATCTCACCGGTATGATGAGTCGCGGCGAGCTCGACTATCGCATCAAGAAATTTCTCGACGACGCACCGCCGTTCACGCCGTCGCCTTCTCCTTCGCCGAGTCCGACGGCGTCACGCTAGCGTCTTGCGCATCAAGATTGCGTCCCACGCCTCGCCGCTCCGGCGCGCGATCTGCGCGGCCTGCGCGTCGATTTCAACGAAGTCGAACTTCCGGTAGAGCGCGAGCGCGCGCTCGTTGTGCGGAAACACCAACAGCGAGAGATGCGGAATGCCGCGCTCGCGCGCCCAGCCGATGAGTTGCTCGAGCAACGCCGCGCCGACGCCTTTGCCGCGGTGGTCCGCCTCGACCAACATGCCGATCGTGTGGCCGTAGGGATCGTGCCGGTACTCGGTTACGACGCCGACGATCGCGCCGGCCTGGTCGGCGACGAACATCCCGTTGCCGTTGCTCAGCGAAAAGCCGAGCATGTCGCGATACTTCTGCCGATCGTAACCCGGTTCGGTCCCGATCCAGAGCCGCTCGGCGGCAACGGCGTCAAAAAGCCAGAGCACGGCGTCAATGTCGCCGTGCCCCATAGGTCGGATCGTCGACTCGATCACGTTAAACGGCGGCCGCCGTCGCTCCCAGCCCGAAGCGCTTGTCGGCGTCGTCGGCAATGTATTTGCCGATCGCGAGCGAGGAGGTTGCGGCGGGTGACGGCGCGTTGCGGACGTGCATCGTTCCGGCATCACCCTCGAACACGAAGTCGTCAACCTGCGTGCCGTCGGCCATCATCGCTTGCGCACGCACGCCCGACGGACCCGCCAGCGTGTCGGAGACTTGCAGTTCGGGAATGTAGCGCTGCAAAGCTTTCACATACGCGCTGCGCAGCACGTCGCGGTACATCTCACCCATGCCGGTATTGAAATATTTGCCGGCGAGTTTGATGAAGCCCGGATAGGTGAGCGTTTCGAGCAAATCGCGGGGGTTGATCGTGGTAAACGAGTAGCCCTCGCGTGCAAAGGCGAGCACCGCGTTGGGGCCGAGCCAAATGTCGCCGTTCATCCGCGGGGTGAAGTGCACGCCGAGGAACGGGAAGTTTGGATCGGGCACGGGATAGATGTTGCCCTTGACGAGATAGCGTTTGTCGGGTTTGAGGATCAAGTAGTCGCCGCGGAACGGCACGATCTTCGGATCGCTCATCCCGCCGGTCATCTTCGCCAGCCGGTCGGACTGGAGTCCGCCGCACGTGATCACGTAGCGCGCGTCGTAGTCGCCTTGCGTGGTCTCGAGGTGCACGACGTCGTTGCGACGCTGGATTCCGCGCACTTCGCGTCCGGTGAAGATCTCGCCGCCCATGGCGCGTACGTCGTCGCCGTACGAGCGCGCGACGATGCCGTAGTCGACGATGCCGGTTACCGGTAAAAAGATCGCCCTGATGCCGCGGCAGTGCGGTTCGCGTTCGCGAATGCCGTCGGCGTCGACAATCTCCAGGCTTTCG
>PMUE01000325.1 GCA_003167055.1 Vulcanimicrobiota bacterium
CGGCGCGGACATCGGCCGGCGATACGGGCTTACCTCTTACTACGGCCCGGCGCCGGCCGCCATGGCGGCCGACTTCCTCGATTGCTTCGAGACCGACTTCCCCGGCGCGAAGATCTTCAAGCTCGAAGAGAACTACCGCTCCACGCAGCGCATTCTCGAGGCCGCCAGCGCGCTCGTTGAAAACAACAAGACGCGGGCACCGAAGAAGCTCTTCACCCGCCGCGCGGAAGGCGAAGCGATTACCGTCTACGCCGCCGCCACCGAACGCGACGAAGCGCGTTACACCGTCGAGAAGGTCAAGCAGATGGTCCGCGACGGCGCGGCCTACAAAGACTTCTTGATTCTCTACCGCACCAATGCGCAGTCGCGCGTGTTCGAAGAGGCACTGATTGCCGACGGCATCCCGTATCGCGTCGTCGGCGGTGTCGGCTTCTATGCCCGCGCTGAAATCAAAGACGTTATCGCGTATCTTCGCTACATCGTCAACCCGGCTGACGCGCTGGCATTCAAGCGCATCGTCAACGTGCCGCGCCGCGGCATTGGGCAACAGACGCTGGCCGCGCTCGTCCAAGCGGCGAACGCCAAGGGTCTTTCGGTCGGCGAAGCGATTTTCGATTCCGAACTGCTCAAAGAGGCGGTGCCCAAGAAGCTCAAGGAGCTCGAACGCTTCGCCGAGTTGATCCGCACCTTCCGCGAGCGCGCCGAGGATCTCAGCGTGGCCGATCTGCTGGTCAGCGTGATGGAAGATTCCGGCTATGTGCGCGAACTGCAGGCGGAAGAAACCCACGACGCGCGCGCTCGTATCGAAAATCTGCAAGAGCTTATCGGCGTCGCGCGTGAATACGAAGGCGGCGAACCCGAAGCGACGCTGTCGGGATTTCTCACCAACGTCGCGCTGATCAGCGATCTCGACGCGCTCGATCCCGAGTCGTCGTACGTCACCTTGATGACGATGCACGGCGCGAAGGGACTCGAGTTCTCGCACGTCTTCCTGACCGGACTCGAAGAGGGCGTCTTCCCGCACAGCCGCGCCCTCACCGACCCGACCGAACTGGAAGAAGAGCGGCGTCTCGCCTACGTCGGTATCACGCGCGCGATGGATCGGCTCTTCCTTTCGTACGCGCAGCGCCGCGCGCTCTTCGGCAATACCTACGCGTATCCGAAGTCGCGCTTCATCGAAGAGATGCCGGGCCTCGAAGTCCTCGAAAGCGACAGCGTCGTGCTCCCGCGTCCCTCGGGCGGCCGTTGGCGTGAAGTCGCGATCCACGAATCGGCCGGTGCCGGTATGTCGATGGATCTGCGCGACGGCGACAAGGTGAAGCATCCGAAATGGGGCGAGGGCACGATTCGCGGTTTGGTCGGCGCCGGTGGCGACGGTCTGATCACCATCGATTTCCCCAACGTCGGCCAAAAAATGCTGATGTTAAAATACGCCCCGCTCGAAAAAGTCTAACTCCGCCGAGGATTTGCCGATGCTGCGCGTAGCTGTGGCCGGCGCGCTCGGCCGTATGGGGCGCGTCGCCTGTTCCGCACTCAAAGAAGCCACCGACGTTTCGTACGCCGGTGGTTTGGCACGCACGGCCGTGCCCGACGAGCAGATCGTGACCGACTTCGACACTTTGCTGCGCAACGGTAAGCCCGACGTGCTGCTCGATCTCACGACGCATCCCGGCTCCGTCGAGATCTCGATGAGCGCGCTCGCGCATGGCGTGCGCCCTGTGATCGGCGCGACCGGCTGGACGCCGGCGGAATGCGAAGCGCTCGATCGCGTCGCAATGAAGCGAAATCTCGGCGCGATGCTGGTGCCCAACTTTTCGATCGGCGCGATATTGATGATGCGCTTTGCCGAAGAGGCCGCGAAGTATTTTCCCAGCGTCGAGATCATCGAGATGCATCACGATCAAAAGAAAGACGCCCCGTCGGGCACCGCCAAGCTCACCGCCGAGCGCATCACTGCCGGCGCCGGACCAGCACAGCCGCCGATTCACAGCGTGCGCATGCGCGGTCTGCTCGCGCATCAAGAAGTGCTTTTTGGTATCGACGGCGAGTTGCTCACGATTCGCCACGATTCGTTCTCGCGCGAATCCTACGTGCCGGGGATGCTCGCGGCGGTGCGCGCGGTGATGAGCGTGCGCGGCTTGCAAGTGGGGCTCGATGCTTAAAGTCGCGGTTGTCGGCGCAACCGGGGTCGTCGGCGAGACGATCGTGCGCGTGCTCGAAGAGCGCAAGATTCCCGTCGATACGCTCGGGCGGTTTGCCTCGCGCGCCCGTGACGGCGTCGAAGCGACGACACCTGAACGCCTGCGTGATTTCGACGTCGTGTTTTTTGCAAGCGGCGAGGACGCCAGCGAGCAGTACGCGCCCGCACTGATCGAGCGCGGCACGTACGTGATCGATAACAGCTCGACGTTTCGCATGCGTACCGATGTTCCGCTGGTGATTCCGGAAGTCAATCCCGGCGACGTCACCCCGCAGCACCGGCTCTTCCCGGTCGCCAACTGCACCGCGATCGTCCTGTGCGTCGCGCTCGCGCCGATCGAGCGCGAGATCGGCCAGCGTCAGCATGGCGATCGTCTTTTTCTTGGCCCCCATGATGCCTTTGAGCGACGGATAGCGCGGTTCGTTGATCGACTTCGTAACGCTCACCAGCAGCGGAAGCTGTGCCGTCACCCGCAGGAAGCCGTCGTCCGTCTCGCGTTCGGCTTTCAGGTTCGTGCCGTCGACCTCGAACTTGCGAACGTACGTCAAGCCGGGAACTCCCAGAAACTCAGCCAAGGCGCCCGGCGCTTCTCCGGTCGTCGCATCGGTCGATTGCGTTCCACAGATGACCAGATCGAAGCCGTTTTTCTTGATGGCCGCCGCAAGCGCGTAGGCGGTACCGTAGACGTCCGAGCCTTCGCAACCGGAATCTTCGAGCATGACCGCGTCGTCCGCGCCCGCCACGTTCGCCTCAATCTTGGCCAGGATCGAGGTCAGCAGGTTGTTGTGGTGGATCTT
>PMUE01000113.1 GCA_003167055.1 Vulcanimicrobiota bacterium
AACCTGGAGGCGATGGCCTGCGGCGCGCCGGTGATTGCCAGCGACGCCTCCGCACTCCCTGAAGCGTGCAACGGCGCGGCCAAACTCGTGCCGCCCTTCGACGTCAACGCGTGGGCGCTTGCGCTGCGCGAGATTGCTGACGACGCGCGCTTGCGCACGGTGATGCGCGAACAGTCGCTCGCGCGCGCCGCGCAGATCGATCGCTCGGCGCCCGCGCGGCTTACGCTTGCGTTGCTGCGACGATCGCTTGAAAGCGCTCGATGAACCGTTGCGGCGAGAAACCCTCGGCGTGCGTGCGGAGTCGCCGCACATCGTAACGGCGTGAATCGAACGTGCGCAATACGTCCGCCAGCGCCGATGCATTCGGCTCGTTGAAGAATGCGCCCGTCTCTCCCTCGATCACCGTCTCGCGTGCACCGCCGCCGCGATAGGCGATCGTTGGACGCCCGGCGGCGGCGGCCTCGATGGGCACGAGCCCGAGATCTTCTTCTCCGGGCACTATTGCAGCGATCGCGTTGCCCATGAGCGCATTGATCGTCGCGTCGTCGACGAAACCGAGCAGGGTCGTCGTGCTCGCGCGAGCTCGCTCGCGCAGCTGCGCCATGGCAGGCCCGTCGCCGGCGACGAGCAGTTTCACCCCGGCGAGCTGGGCCGCGTCGATCGCGAGATCGATCCGCTTGTACGGTAAGAGCCGCGACGCAATGAAGAAATAATCGCCACTGCCGCTGCCGATCGTGAAGCGGTCGATATCAGCTGGTGAGTGCAGAACGTCCGCGTCGCGATGATAGAAATCGCGCACGCGCGCCCGCACCGTCGCGCTATTGGCGACGTAGCGCGTCGGCCGCTGCGCAGCTTTGAGATCCCACCGCACCAACGATCGCACCATCGGACGAACGAGCCAGTCAGAAATCTTGTCACCCTGAGCTTGTCGAAGGGCACCAACGTACCGTTCGTAGTCGAAGAGAAACCGGCTGACCGTGTGAATGAAGCACACGTGCACCGCATCCTCGCGGATGCGCACACCTTTCGCCCACGCGCTCGTCGAACTGACGACGAGGTCATATTCGCGTAGATCGAAGGCTTCGAACGCGCGCGGATAAAGCGGCGCGAGGTAGCGAAAGTTGCGATTTGCGCCCGGGATGCGCGCCAGCATCGAGACGTGCACGCGCTCGCGCGGAATGAGGTCGCCGACGGCGCGCTCATCGTAAAGTGCGGTAAAGACAGGTGCCTGCGGCCAGGCTCGCGCGATGTGAGCGAAGACTCGCTCGGCGCCTCCACGCTGGTTGAGGTAATCGTGAACCAGCGCGACCTTAATAGGCCTAAGAATCCTCTCTCGGCAAAACCAGCGCGATCGTCGGGTTGCTCAAGTATTCACGCGCGACGCGTTGCAGGTCCGCCGGGCTCGTTTGCGAGATCGCATCGAGCGTGCGCGAGAGATAATCGGGCTGTTGTCCGTTCTCATCGTAGATGACGGCGAGCCACGCGCGCGCTTCGAGCGTGTTCGTGCTGCTGATGAAGTCACCCGACGCGATGGCCTTGAAGTCGTCGATCGATCCCTCGAGTTTCGTCGATGCAAGAATGCTCGCGATCGAGAGCGCGGTCGAGAAGGAGCGATTCGGATTGCCGATGCCGCCGTTGACGTAGAGCACCAAGTCGGGCTGCGCGTTCTCATATTGATACACCGCACCGACCGCGCGCGACGCGTAGGTCTCCGACACGACGCCCGGCACGTCCGCCATATCGGCTAGCGTTCGCTGCATGAACGACGCGAGCACCAGCATCGGCCCGAAGTCCTTGCTCCCGACGAGCGGTGCGGGATACTGCGCGATGAGCCACGGTGCGGAGATGTCGCGTTGAGCGACCAACTGCCGCGACGCACCTGAAAGCTTCGGCAGCTTTACACTGATCGCGGTCGTGCTGCCGTCAGGCAACGTTTGACCGAAGGCGGCGAGCGTTCCGGCTGAAAGCGCCTCGATCCGTCCGGCGGCGCTGACATACGATCCACCGCGGAGATAATACGTAGCGTAAAATGCTTTGACGTCATCAGGTCCGAGCTGCGCCAGCGCGGCCGGGAGGCCGAACTCCGGGAGACCGGCGTTGGCCGAGCTCGCCATGGTGGAATTGAGCATATCCAGACCGACTTGCAAAGCGACTTCCTGATTTTCCGCGATGCGTGCGGTCAGCTTTTCGCGCGCCGAGTGCACGGTGGCTGCCGTGAACGCAGGCGCCGAAATTCCCGTCTTCGCGAGAGCAAGCACCTTGTCCGCATCCTCGGGCAGTGCTTCGATCTCGAATCGCACGTCGTGCGGATCGACGGTAAATCCAATCGAACCGCCGGCTGCCGCAATCGCATCGCTGAGCGCCACACCGTTGACCGGTGTGCTGACGATCGTTTGCGCCGTCAGCGCGGCAAGGCCGTTTTGGACGAGCGCTTGCCGGTCGAGCCCGGCGCGAACGACGTAGACAACATGAAGCAGAGGCGCGGCTGCGTCCTGTTGCGTGATCAGCGTTACACCGTCGCCGCGCGTCACGACGGGAACGTCGCCGGCCGCCCGCGCGAGCGCAGGTGCGGCAGCAATCAACAAAAACGCGGCGATGGCCGCGATGCGGAGCTTCACGAGGTCGGTTCCTTCGAGGCCGTCGTGATCAGACGCACGACGACCGGATGTGCGAGATACTTCTTGACGATCGAGGCGACGTATTGCGGATCGAGCGAGCGCGCCGCCTTCCAATACGTGCTTGCGGCATCGCTCGGCGCGTAGGTGCCGTTGCCTTCGGACGAGTACCAGCCAAGATTGTCGGCTTGTTCCGTCGGCGATTGCGAGTCAGCGGCGAGATGATACAAAAATGCCTCACGTGCCGCCGCAAACGACGCCGCGTCGAGCGGCTGCTGCAGGTTCGCAATCGCGGTAAGAACTTTCGTTTCGGTTGGGGCTGGTTTGCTGCCGCCGATCGTGACCAGCATGACGCCTGGGTCGTGCAACGTGATGAACTGGCCGTTCACATAGGCATCGCCGGTTGGATCGAGCGCCTTGTTCACCAGGCCCGTCTCGTCGCGGAACAAATAATCGGCAACAAAATCGAGCGCTGTGGCGGCACGCTCGTCGGCGATCGGCGGGCCCGTCCACGCCAGACCTTCTCCCGTAACGGCGCCCGTAATGGTCTTGTCTGCCGGTGCCGCGGCAGTTGCCGATGCGATCGGCCCGTCGGCCGTGCCCGGCGCTCCCGCCGTCACCGCCTCGAACAACGAGCTATCGACGTTTCCGGCCAGCGCAAACGTCGCGTTCGCCGAACGGAAGGCGCGCTTTGCAAAGGCGCTCACTTGCGCCAGGGTAATGCCTTTGAAATCACTGAGATCACCGGGGATGGGCGCAAAGTGCGCGGGGCCGGCCGAAAAGATCTGCGCGAAGAGCGCGTCATGCAAAAGGTCGTCGGGCGAATAGTGTTGCTGCGCCGAAAGCACTGCAACGTCGGTGCGCGCAATCTTCAGGGCGTCATCGTCAATGGCCGGCGCGAAATAGGCCGCGCTCATCGCCGCGACGACGCGGCGCGCGGCGCTTGCCGGTACGCTGGCACTGACGTCGACTAAATCAGGATACACGTTGATCGCGATCCGGCCGCCCAGGCCGCGAACCAGCGTCACCAGCGACTTCCCACTTTCGAGCGGCGCCGCGGCGGCAGCCGTTGCGGCCAGACGCGCGATGCCGGGTGCGGCTTCGTCGTAGCCGGAGGCCGGGGCACGGAACCACAGGTCGAGCGCTGCCGAGGCAAGTGTCGGATCGCGATCGATCGTGTACGCGCCACCGCGCGGGAGGCTACCGGTCGACGGCTCGCCGGCTCCAAATGCAGCGAGTGGCGCCAGCATTGCTGCCAGCGCCACAGCGGCGAGAGCGGAGCGGCGCATTAGGCCGGCTCCGGGCGTATCGTTGGGGGAATGCGCGAAGGCTTTTCCCGCTGCGGCTCCTCACTGGGCGGCCGATCGGGTTCGGCGTCAGCAATGACGGCGGGACCACCCTTGTCGTTGCGATCGTAGGGCTTGCCGTCCAGAATCGCGCGGACTTCCTCGGCGTCGACGGTCTCATATTCGAGCAGCGATCTGACCATACGCTCGACTTTATCCCAGTTTTCTGTGAGCATCGTGCGACCGCGTTCATAACAGCTTTCGATGATCCGGCGAACCTCGGCGTCGATCTTGCTCGCTACCTCTTCGGAGTAGTTGCGTTCCTCGCCGAAGTCGCGTCCCAGGAACACCTGGTGATTGCCCCGGCCGAACTGAATTGGACCCAGCTCGCTCATGCCATACTGCGTCACCATCCGGCGCGCAAGTTCGGTGGCCTTCTGGAAGTCGTTGCTGGCGCCCGTCGTGACGTCGCCGAATTGAATCTCTTCGGAGAGCCGTCCGCCCAGTGCCATCGT
>PMUE01000291.1:0-8688 GCA_003167055.1 Vulcanimicrobiota bacterium
GGTGTCGGGAAGACGACGACACTGCGCGGCATTCTTGGCTTGACCGATCGCACCGGCACGATCGAAATGGAGGGCAGCCCGATCGGCTCGCTGCGAACCGATGCGATCATTCGCCGCGGCATCGCCTACGTACCCGAAGACCGCGATGTCTTCGCCGGACTTACGGTCGAGGAAAATCTGCGTCTGGCGGAGCGTCCGGACAACGAACTGCGCTACGACCTCGTCTACGATCTCTTTCCCGAACTCAAAACGCGCGCCAAGCAGCGGGCCGGCACGCTCTCGGGCGGCCAGCAGCAGATGGTCGCGATTGCGCGCGCGCTGCTCAACGGCGGCAATCGACTGCTGCTCGTCGACGAACCGACCAAAGGACTTTCGCCAATCGTGGTCCGCAACGTCGTCGAGGCGTTGCAGCGCGCCGCCGAGGTCGTCACGATTCTACTGGTCGAACAAAACCTCAGCGTCGCGCACAAGCTTGCACGTGATGCTATCGTGCTCGATCAGGGCCGCGTCGGGTACGTCGGCACGGTCGACGAGCTGATGGGCGATCCGGCATTGGCGCGCAAGCATCTCGGACTCAGTTCCGCCGGAACAGGGCACTGACGTGAGCACGGTCGTGCTCTTGCTGCTAACCGGCCTCGGGCTCGGCGCGCTGTACTTTTTGATCGCATCGGGACTCTCGCTGATTTGGGGCCTGATGCGCGTGCTCAACTTTGCGCACGGCGCGCTCTTCACGGTAGCCGCTTACGTCGCGTGGTCGGCGGTGCAGCCGCTGGCAAACGGCGATCCATTGGTCGCGTGGCTGGTCGGGCTTGTGGTTGCAATCGTTACCGGCGGCGTGTGCGGAATGTTGCTCGAGGTCTTCTTGATTCGGCCACTCTACGCGCGACCGATCGGACAGATTTTGGTGACGGTCGGCGTCGCGCTGGCGGCCGTTGCGCTCATCGAAGGCGCGTACGGCAGCGATCCCAAGCAGATGATTCTGCCGCCCTGGATGTCGGCCTCGACGCACATCCTCGGCGCCGACCTGCCGAATACGCGGCTATTGTTGATCGCCGTAGCGCTCGCCGTGCTTGCGGCGCTGCTGATGTTTCTACGACGCACGCGTTACGGGCTCGTGATTCGCGCCGGCGTCGAGAACCGCGCGATGGTCTCCGCGCTCGGGATCAACGTCGAGCGCGCTTTCACCGTGGTCTTCACGATTGGCGGCATCGCAGCCGGGCTGGCCGGTTATCTCGCCGGCACGTACTTTGGCTATGTCGATCCGACGCGCGGCACGTCGATGCTGATCTTCGCCTTCATCGTCGTGGTCATCGGCGGTCTGGGCTCAGTCACCGGTTCGGCGATCGCTGCGGCGGTGGTTGCGATCGTACAGCAGTTTCTCAATTTTTATGCCGCACCCGGCGTCGGGGATTTCTCCGTCGTGATTCTGCTTGCTGCCGCGCTGCTGCTACGCCCGCGCTCCGGAGAATCGGCGTGAACCGCGCCACGCGAATCGCTGCGCTTGCGGCGCTGGTCGTGCTGCTGATCGTCATGCCGTGGATCGGCGTTCCGATTCCACCGCTCTTTTCCGAAGCCATGAGCGCCCCGGGCTCGCTCAATCTTCTTGCGCTATGCTTTGTCTTCGGCGCGCTCGCGCTCTCGTACGACATCATCTTCGGCTTCGCCGGGCTGCTCTCGTTCGGTCACGCGCTCTACTTTGCCGCCGGCGTGTACGTTACCGCGATCGCGCTCACGCACTGGCACTGCACGCTGCTGCAGGCGATGGGCATCACCATCGTGGTGGCGCTGATTTTGCCGCTCGTCATCGGAGCCGTCTGTTTGAGGGTGCGCGACATTCAATTTGCGATGGTCACGCTCGCATTTGCGCAAGCCGGCTCCATTCTGGTGATGCAAAATCCGTTCGGACTGACCGGTGGCGAAGAAGGACTTGCACTTGGCCCGAGCGCACTGCCGGCCGCGCTGGTCGGTGTCGCCAACACCCGCAACATCTACTGGATCGCGCTCGCGTTTCTCGTGCTGACCTGCGCGATCGGTGTGTGGAGCGTCAACTCGGCGGCCGGGCGCGTATGGCAAGCGATTCGAGAGAACGAGCGCCGGGTCGCCGTGATCGGCCTCAATCCGTATCTCTACAAGCTCGGGGCCTTCGTGCTCTCGTCGTTCCTGGCGTCGATGGCCGGCGTGGTCTATATGGTGGTCGAAGGCAGCGCCAGTCCCGATGTCACGACGGCGAGCTTCACCCTCGTGCTCCTCGTCATGGTGGTGCTTGGTGGCGTCGGAACGCTCTGGGGCGCAGTGCTTGGCGGCATCGTGTACGAATATCTAGACTTTCGGCTGGTCGTGCTGGCCAATGCGAGCGGGTTGCAGTCGCTTCCCGCGTTCCTGCGCGTCCCGCTATCCGAGCCTCTTTTCATCCTTGGTGTCCTTTTCATCATCTTGGTTCTCTTCGTGCCCGGTGGACTTGCCGGTGCGGTGCGCCGGCTCAACCCCGCATCTCTGTCATCTTCAGGGAGTCACTAGCATGCGTATTACGAGAATAATCTCCGCGGTCTGCGCCGGCATCATGCTTTGCGCGCCGCTATCGGCCGCGCCCGTAGCGGCGGCCGACACGGGGCCGATTCATATCGCGGTCATCACCGATATGAGCGGCGTGTACGCTTCGATCTCCGGTCAAGGAGCCGTCGAAGCGACCAAAATGGCGGTCGAGGATTTCGGCGGCAAAGTGCTCGGCCGGCCAATCATCGTCGATACCGTCGATCACCAGAACTCCGGACCGACCGCTGAAGCCAAGGCCCGCGAGGAATTCGACAACGGCGCGGAGCTCGCGGTCGACCTCACCAACTCGGCGACGGCGCTGGCGGTCGCGGCGGTAGCAAAAGACATGCACAAGCTCGCGATCGTCAGTGGCGGAGGAAGCTCAGCACTTACCGGCGCGAGTTGCAACAAGTACACCTATCACTACGCCTATGACACCTACGCGCTGGCGCACTCCGAAGGCACGTCGGTCGCGAAGGCCGGCTACAAAACCTGGTACGGCATCGTCCCCGACTACGCGTTCGGCAAATCGATGCTGGCCGATTTCACCGACGCGATTGCACCGTTCGGTGCGACCTTCGTCCACTCCGACACGATGCCGCTCGGAACGACCGACTTCTCGACCTATATGTTGGCGGCGAAGAACGCGCATCCGCAAGTCGTCGCGCTGCTCAACGCCGGCGCCGACACCGTCAACAGCATGAAAGCGGCCAAAGAATTCGGCCTCGACAAACAGATGAAGATCGTGGTCGGGCTCTTCTTCCTTCCGCAAGTCGATACCGATCCCGCGCTCTGGGCCGGCGCGAAAGTTGCCGACTCATGGTATTGGAATCAGACGCCCGAAGCGCGCAAGTGGGCCGACCGCTATGCGGCGCGCATGAACGGCGTACGCCCGGGCTCGATTCAAGCGGCGGACTACTCCTCCACGATGCAATGGCTCAAGGCGGTCAAAGCCGTCGGATCGGTCGACGCGGACAAAATCGTCGCCTATCTCGACGGGCGCACCTTTAGCGACTTCTACGCGCAAAACGCGCAGTGGCGCGCCCGCGATCACAGCGTCGTGCACGACATGTACGTGTACGACATCCTGCCGCAGTCCGAAGTCAAGGAGCGGGATGCATGGTACAAGCTCGTCGACACGATTCCGGCGAGCCAGGCCTTCCGCCCGGTGGCGCAGTCAAACTGCACCAAGACCTGGTAACCGGCTAGGTTCTTCATGAGCGCGGACTATCTTGCGTCCCAGCTCTTCAATGGCCTCGCAAGCGGCGCGTTCTACGCGCTGCTTGCGCTGGGTCTTTCGGTCATCTTCGGTACGCTGCGGATCATCAACTTTGCGCATGGCGCGATGTACATGCTCGGTGCGTTCGCAACGTATTACGGTGCCCAGTATTTGCACCTCAACTTCTTTCTTGCACTGATCCTTGCGCCGCTGGTCGTCGCGGTGCTCGGCATGCTCTTTGAAGTTCTGCTGTTGCGGCGGCTGCAGGGCCTCGACCCGGTCTACGGTCTGCTCTTTACCTTTGCCGCCACGCTCGTCGTCGTCAACCTGATGCGGTTGCTCGCTGGGGCGATGGGGTCGCCGTATAACATTCCTGACGCGCTGTCCGGCGCGACCAACCTCGGGTTCACGCTCTATCCGACCTACAAACTCTTCGTCATCGTCGTCTCCATCATCGTCTGCGTGCTGGTGTGGTGGTTCGTCGAGCGCAGTTTGCTCGGCGCGCGCATTCGCGCCTCGACCGAAAATCCGGTGCTGGTTCGCGCGCTCGGCATCGACACGCCGCGAATCATCACCTTGACCTTCGGCCTTGGTGTGGCGATCGCGGCGCTCGCCGGCGTGCTTGCGGCGCCTACCACCAACGTCTATCCCTCGATGGGTGACGACATTATCATCTATACGTTTGCGATCGTGGTGATCGGTGGGCTCGGATCGATCACCGGCTCGATCGTGATGGGGTTTGCGCTGGGCGTACTGCAAACGCTCGGCGCGATCTGGTATCCGCCGATCGCTACCACGCTGATCTTCATCGTGATGGTCATCGTTATCGCGCTGCGGCCGAGCGGGCTCTTCGGCCGGCCGGAGTCGAGCTGATGGATCGCCGGCGCAACGTCCTCATGATCCTCATCGCCCTCGTTGGACTGGCGCTGCCCAAACTGATTTATCCCATCGTCGCCATTGACGTCCTGTGCTTCGCGCTCTTTGCCGTCGCGCTCGATCTCCTGTTCGGCTTTGCCGGGCTGCTCTCGTTCGGCCAGGCGATGTTTTGGGGCGGCTCGGCGTACGTCGTAGCAATTCTCGTGCAGACCTTTCACTTCGACGGTGGGCTTGCGTTGGTTGCCGCCATTGTTTACGCGGCAATTCTCGCGGCAGTGGTCGGCGCGCTGGTCGTGCGCCGCAGCGGCATCTACTTCGCGATGATCACGCTTGCCATTGCGCAGATCGAGTACTTCGTTGCCGTACAGCTTAAAGATCTCACCGGCGGAGAGAACGGCCTGCCGATGGACTCGCGAGGAACCTTCTTCGGTGCGCATCTTTCCAATGACACCGCGTTTTACTACGTCGCGTTCGTCATTATCGCGCTCTGCGTCTGGTTCGTCATGCGCGTCGTCGGCTCGCCGTTCGGCACGGTGCTGGGCGCGATCCGGCAAAACGAAACGCGCACGATCGCGCTCGGCTATCGGGTCAATCGCTTCAAGCTCGCAACATTCATCCTGTCGGGCACCCTTTGCGGTCTCGCCGGCGCGCTCTTCGCGCGCGGCAATCGCTTAGCCGGCCTCGAGATGATCGATTGGCATACCTCGGGTGCGGTCGTGATGATGGCGATTCTCGGCGGCAGCGGAACGATCGCCGGCCCGATCATCGGCGCGGGCATCTATCAGGTCATCGAATACTTCGTGTCCAAAACGCCCATCGGTCAGGAGACGGATCTCGTCATGGGGCTGGTGTTTGCGTGCTGCATTCTCGCGTTCCGGCAAGGTATTGTCGGGGGAGTACTTTCCATACCATGGCGCAAGACTTCGACCTAGAGCTGCTGCGCGGGCGTTTGCGAGCGCAACGCTTCGGCGATCCGTCGACCGGCGTACCGGCGCTCTGCATTCCGGGCCTTTCGTCCAACTCGCGCGTCTTCAACCGCCTCGGCGAGCAATTCGAACGCGACGGACATCCGCTGGTTGCCTTCGACCTTCGCGGACGCGGCTGGAGCGATATCACGGAAAAGGGCACCTACGGCTGGGACAATCACGCGCGCGATATTCTCGAAGCTGCCGATGCGATGGGCATCGATCGGTTCGACTACGTCGGCCATTCGATGGGCGCATTCATCGGTATGGCTGCGGTCGCGATCGATCGAGGAAAACACATTCGGCGCTTGGTGCTCATCGACGGGCTCGGGATTCCGTCGCAGACGGCGCTGGCAGCAATCATCGCGGGTCTTGCTCGGCTCAAAGGCACCTTCCCCACCGCCGATACGTACGTGAATGCAGTCCGTGAGATGGGTCTTGCGGCGCCGTGGAACGACTTGTGGGATCAGCATTACCGCTACGACTTGATCGCCGAAAACGGCAACGTCCGTCCGCGCACCGACGCTGCCGCCGTGGGTGAGGATGCTGTGTACGGAGGCACGCAAGATCCACGCGCGATCTGGCCGCTGTTAACGGTGCCCACCCTGTTGTTGCGCGCCACGGTGCCACTCGGCGATGCAGCGGATGCATTCGTCGTCACCAAGGCGGACTATGACGAGTTCCTCGCGTCGGTCCCGACGGCTATCGGCGTCGAAATTCCCGCCAACCACTTCGGGATCATGGCGGCGCAGGAAACGCTCGACGAGATCGAACGATTTCTTTCATGACCATGGTTGAGGGCTTCTTTCTTCCCCTTTCATCGGGCCGCGTACGGGTTGAACGTTTCGGCGATCCGGCCGGCCGGGTTGTCGTCTGCGTGCACGGGATTTCGTCGAACGCGCGCGTCTTCAATCCACTTCGCGACGAGCTGGCCGCCGCGGGCCGCCACGTCATTACGGTCGACCTGCGCGGGCGCGGGCTCAGCGACAAGAGCGAGCTTGGCACCTACGGTTGGAACCGCCATGCGCGCGATCTCTTTGAAGTCGCCGACCAGCTCGATATCGGATCCTTTGACATGGTCGGGCATTCGATGGGCGCCTTCGTGGGAATGAATGCGGTTGCGCTCGACGACCGGCGGCGCATCGGTAAGCTCGTCCTCATCGACGGGCTTGGGCTACCGAGTCCATCGGCGGCAGCAGCGCTGGCGCGCAATGCGACGCGTCTAACGTGGGTCTTCCGCAACGCGGACGAGTACGTCAAGGCCGTGCAATGTCTCGGACTCGCGCGTCCCTGGAACGACCACTGGGAACGTCACTACCGCTACGAAGTTGAAGACCACGCGCACGGCGGCGTGCGCATTCGGACAAAGCTCGGCGCCGTGCTCGAAGACACGGCCTACGCGGCAACGCATCCGCCGCGCTCGCTTTGGCCGGCGATCTCGATTCCCACGCTTTTGCTGCGCGCGTCGCACTCGCTCTCCGGCTCGAACGGCTTCGTCGTCACCAAACACGATATGCGCGAGTTTTTACGCACGACACCCGCAGCAACGGCGCATGAGATCGACGCGAATCACTTTGGCATCGTCATGCATGACGATTCACTCACCGCGATTAGGGGGTTTCTATGTTGAAACACGCACCCGCAGTGCTGCACGGCCTGCCGTCGACGATGCCGGATCGTCCGCTCTCGATCTACTCGATCCTCGAACACGCCTCGCGTGCGCACGCCCGCAAGGGGATCATCGCGCGCGACGGGGCCGGCATCGTGCGGGTATCGTATTCGCAGTTTGCCAAGCGCGTCGCGCAACTCGCGCATGCCCTTGGCGAGCTCGGCGTCAAGCCCGGCGATCGCGTCGCGTCGTTTGCCTGGAACGGCCATCGGCACATGGAGCTGTACTACGCGGTCCCAATGATCGGCGCCGTGCTGCACACGGTGAACATTCGCCTGTTCCCCGACCAAGTTTCCTATATCTTCGATCACGCTGACGACCACATCGTCTTCTTCGATGCCTCACTCGCGAAGGCGGTGCAGGCTGCGCGCGCGCTGCAGCCCAACGTGCCGCGCACGTTCGTCGCAATGGGCACGCTTGCTGAACCTTTCGACGGCGTACTCGACTACGAGACGCTGCTTGCAAACCGGCCGGAGTCATATGACTGGCCCGAGATCGACGAACGCTCGGCCGCGATTCTATGCTACACCTCGGCTACGACCGGCGACCCCAAGGGCGTGCTCTTCTCGCACCGCTCGACCTATCTGCACGCCATCGCCAGCGGGCTGGCAGACTACCTCGGCGCGCGCGAACGCGATCGCATCCTGCCGATCGTCCCGATGTTCCACGTCAACGCCTGGGGCACGCCGTTCGCGTGTCTCATGGTCGGCGCGGACTTCATCATGCCGATGGAGCGGCTCGACCCCGCCGGTGTCGTCGAGCTGTGCGAGAGCGAACGCGTGACGTTCTCGGCCGGCGTCCCGACGGTCTGGATGGGCGTGCGCGACCTCTTGCGCGCACAGAACAAACGATTGCCGCTCCTGCGCAAAGTGATCATCGGCGGCTCGGCGATGCCGCCGTCACTGATGGACGACCTGCAAGAGCTCGGCATCTCCGCGTGCCATGCGTGGGGGATGACCGAGATGTCCCCTGTCGGCACGATCAATTCCGATACGACGTTCGAAGATCGCCCCGAACTGCGTCAGAAAGAGCGCTACAAACAGGGCACTTTTTCGCCGATCGTCGACTGGCGGCTCGTCGACGAGAGCGGCAACGACGTTCCGGCCGACGGCACGTCGCGCGGCGAACTCCTCGTGCGCGGGTATGCCGTCGCGCGCTCGTACTATCACAACGACGCCGCGACGGCGGCGGCGTTCGAGCCGGAAGGCTGGTTTCACACCGGCGACGTGGCGACGGTCGATGAGTACGGCTATCTCGAGATCGTCGACCGCGTCAAAGACTTCATCAAGTCGGGCGGCGAGTGGATCTCATCGGTCGAGGTCGAGAACCTGCTGATGGGTCATCCGGCCGTCAAAGAAGCGGCGGTGTTCGGTCTTTCGCATCCCAAGTGGCTCGAACGTCCCGTCGCCGCGGTCGTCCTGCGCGAG
>PMUE01000291.1:8711-9022 GCA_003167055.1 Vulcanimicrobiota bacterium
TCTCAAGCGTGAGCTGCGCGCGCGCTACGAAGGTCTCTTCGACGAGAGCTGATCCGCGGCGAACGCCTGCTGGCTCTTCTCGGGGACGTTGGTACGGTTTCGTACTCCAACCCGTTATATCGCCAGCGTTCCGGGCAGACTGCCAGGTATGGCGGGCACCGCGGGCTGGTCGATGGTCAAAGCGGATGCGCGCGAGGCGCTCACGGCGCGGCACGCCGTGCGTGAATTTCTCGAGGTGCAGGCGGACGGGTCGTCCGACCTCGACGCGGTGGAGACGATCGTCGGCGAACTCGTCGCGAACGTGATCCGCC
>PMUE01000003.1 GCA_003167055.1 Vulcanimicrobiota bacterium
ACACGAACGGGATCGTCTTTCCTTGCGTCACCGGTATCGCGCTCTGCGGCGTGCGCAGCACGATGGTCTGCGTGCCGTAGTCGAACGTCGTGACGAAACGTGAGATCACTTCGTAACCGATCAAACCGTCCGCCGGGAGGCCCGCGGTCATGCCGAACCCTTTACGCACTGGGAGCACCGTAAAGACCTGATCGGATACGGTCGCATCACCGACCTGTAGCGTTTTGACGGTCGCAAAACTCGAGGATTCGGTCGCGTTGCCGACACCGTTGATCTGCGCCGATCCGCCGCCGGTCGCACCGATCTCTTTGGCGACGTCGGTATCGACAATGTTGGCGCCGCCGGTATCAAAGATGAAGTGATACGGCCCCTTGCCGTTGAGCATCACATCGAGGTAGACGTGATTTTCGGAAATGCGAATCGGCACAATGGTCTGCGTCGCACCGTTGGCAATGGAAAAATCGTGCGGCATTGATTGCGGCTTCGCAAGATGTGTCGAACCCCCGGCTGGGTTGACCTCGACGCTGGTTGCAGTGAACGATGTACTGTTCCCCTGGCTGCTGGTGTCGACTCGGAACGGAACCATCAACCCATGTACGGGACGAAAATCGCTCATCGTCATGGTGGAAACAATCGGCCCGGCGGTCTGCACGGTTTGTGCGGGCAGATGCGTAGCGCGATCGAACCAGACGTCGAATGGCACCTGCGAGCCGCGCGGCGTGACGGTAAGCACGTCATACGTCTTGCCCTTCTCGCTCTTCGTTCCGCCCCACGCGACGATAGCACCGCCGTAATTCATCGTCCAGAGATCGTAGTTACCGAAGTACGCTTGATCGATCGCCGAGGAACGGCCGAGGACGCTGCCGTCGACAATGACCAGCCCGGTCTGATCGAGATTCCAGTTCTGGCTGCCATCCCAACCGCTGCCCCCGCCGAGCGGCGGCGTAGAAAACGTGGACGCTTCGCGCGCGCCGCCCATCTCGTTCCAGCCCTCGGCCTGTCCCGAAAGACCGACCGCCACGACCTTGCCCTTGGCGTCGACGATTTCACCATTGCGCATGGCGCTCACGTGCAGCGCAGCGCCGGATTCTTTGATGAGGGTTGCGACCCTGGGGTCGGTGGAGGACGCAAATGACGCGGCCGGTACAAGACAAAGCAGGGCCGGTACCGCGAACGCAAGGATAGCTCGCCGTATCTTCATGCCTACCGATACGAGCGAGATGCCGCTACTGTTTCGCAAACCGGGCCGGTTCAGTGGCACTTCGACGCTCGTAGCTTGCGAATGGAGGCTTCGTTTGGGCGAGATGCCTGGAGCATCCGACGATCGGTGCTGTCCGCACTCGCTGCCAGGGCGTCAGCCGCAGCGCTGTCGCGCTCGGCTTCGGCAAGCATCGAACATCCTTGCTGGGCGTCATCTGCGACAAAGTATGCGGACGCTGCGAATTTTGCAAATGTGGCAGCTTGCAGCAAATCGCGTATGCGAGAGTCCATGTCGTGATGCGCGGCGCTCGCACAGTGTTCTACGTTGCGCGCCGCTATAGAATAAAGTTCGGCGACGACTGCGGGCGGCGGCGAGGTTGCGGACGGCTCGTAGTCGGCAATCTCGATATGCCTGAGCGTCTTAGCGATTAAGTTCACATCGCATTGCGAATGCGCCCCCGGAGTCGCCGTCACTAGTCCAAAGATGATCGCAATCAGCAGACCCATGCGCGACCCTTCGAGGCTCGCTGCACTCGCACCTCAGGGTGAAAGGTAGTGTTCCTACGTCGGCTGGCTCGGGTCGTTCAAAGCCTTGGCCATCGCGCGGTAGATGTTGAGCCGGCCGCAGCCCTGGTTCAGAGCGTGAATATTATCGGCCGTGCTGCACAGCAAGTTGTACATCGCCGTCGGTGATTGATAGCTTGCGCTCACCGAAAGAATCAATGCAGCAGCGCCGGCAACATGCGGCGTTGCCATTGAGGTTCCCGCGATCAGCGTACGGCAATTTCCGGGCTCGCCAAACTCGGAGCTCGACGCGCAGTTCCCTTCGAAGCTCGTGTCGGACGACGATGCCATAAATGGCGTCGATGTCCAGATGTTCTCGATCCAGTGCAGATAGTCAGTACTGGTCGACGACAAGTCCGCGTTCGAAGGGTCGCCGCCCGGCGCCACAATCCCCCACGAAGCAACGCTGCCGGGTACGGTCGTGGCACCGTATTGCGTATAGCTCGTGACGTACTCCGATCCAATGCTTGCCCCGCTGTTGGTGTAGTTGGGCTGGCCGTCTTCGTATCCGCTTGCCCCGACAGCAATTACGCCCGCATCGCAGGCCGGAGCACTTACGCCCTCGCCGCCGGCATTGCCGGATGCCGCAACGACGATCACGTCGTGCGCGATCGCGTTCGCAATCGCGTCGCCTTCGACTTGGTCGGAATCTACACCAGGCGCAGAACAATCGTCTCCGCCGAGGCTCATGCTGATCACATTAGCGCCGTTGTTCACCGCGTCCGTGATCGCACTCGCGATGTCGGTGTCGGCCGCGCCGCATTGCGGATCATTGTCACCAGCCGTGTCGCCCGGTACGCAGTTGTCGTCCGGCGTCGGAAAAACGCGATAGAGCATCAGCGAGACGTTGCTCGCGTCGCCGACGAACCCGTAATCGTTCTTGGCGTTGGCGACCGCGATGCCGGTCACGTCGGTGCCGTGGCCGTCGCCGTCGGTGACGAAGGTACCAGTGCTTTGCGTGTACGGCGCGGTGTTACTGGTGATGAAGCACTCGGTGCGCGCGATAGTGTCGAGCTTCACCTCGGGATGCGTGACGTCTTCGCCGGTATCGATGATCGCAAGCTTGACGTTGGTCGAACCGAGCGCATTTGAGTTCGCAGGAACCGCACTGCCGTTACTGGGCTGCGAATAAGCCAAGGCGTAATCGAGCTGCACGATGTGCATGTCCCACTGGCCGCCGGTGTTCGAGGTTTGATAGAGCGGTGCGGCCGCGCCGCCGGCCGCGTAGCCAACGAAATACGGATCGTTGCCATTGTAAGGTGTGGTCACTTTGAGCGGAGACAAACGACGGGATTGGCTCACGGTGATGACACCGGGCATCGAGCGCAACGTCGATTCGACTTCCGCGATATTTGACGTGGACACACTGAGCAAGCGGGTCGCGACGCCGGTTGCCGGATAGTCGAACTCGCGGATCTTGCTCACACCTAAGGATGCGACGCGTGCATCGATCGTCGCGGCTGGGTTTGCGATCGCGCTCGTGCGATACGCAACCGCGAGCACCGGTAACGTGGCTGTGCTGGCTGATCCGCGATAGGAGCGACGCGTTTCGGATGCAGCGCCGCCGCTCGCGCGTCCGCCCGAAGCATTCAGACTCGTATCGGACGACGGGCACGTATAGACCGATGCAATCGTTCCCGGCGTTGACGTCGCCGTCGGCGTCGGCGTCGAATTAATAGGAGGCGAACTGCTACCGCCGCCCCCGCCACCGCAGGCGGCAAGCGGAATCATCAGTAGCGCGGCCGTCAGCGACGCGCCCAAGCGAGCAAGCGAAATCAAGGTGGGTCCCCTTTGCGATTCGAGTCTACCGCAAGAACGTGAAGTGGCGCTGTGAGTGTTTCATGAGAATCTGCGACTTAACAGACGCCATACAAGACCAAGCGCCATTACGCTTGCGCGACGCTGCACCGCGTCACGGTCGCCGCGAAAGTTGAACTGATAGGTGTGCATTTCCCCTTCGACGTCAGTCGCAAACCACACCAAGCCCACCGGTTTCTCGGCCGTACCACCGTCGGGGCCGGCGATGCCGGTGGTCGCGATTGCATAGGAGGTGCCGAGCCGTTCGCGGGCGCCGCGCGCCATTTCGATGGCCGCTTCTTCACTCACCGCACCGAAGCGCTCCAGCGTCGTTTCGCTTACGCCAAGCTCGGCAATTTTGACCGCGTTGTCGTACGCGACGATGCCGCCCAGAAAACTGCGCGACGATCCGGGGACGGCGGTCAGCGCCGCGGCGATTCGGCCGCCGGTGCACGACTCGGCCACCGCGATCGTCTTGCCGTTCGGCTGCAGCAACGCGTGGACGGCAGCAGCGAGCGTGGTGTCATCGGCGCCAAAGATAAAGCCGTCGAGCCGTTCGCGCACTTGCGCCTCGACCGGCGCGAGCAGCGTCTGCGCTTCCTGCGCTGAGCGCGCCTTCGCCATGATCTTCACGTCGCACAATCCTTCGTGCGCGAGCACGGCGATCTTCGGGTTCTCGCCGGCGCGAAACAGATCGTCGATGCGATGGTCAATCTCGGATTCACCGAGATTGACGGTATGCAGGACGCGCGTGTAGATGCCGTCGACGATCGCGTAACGTTCACGTAAGAATGGAATTAAGAGCTCGGTGAGCATCGGCTTCATCTCGCGCGGCACGCCCGGCATGCACGCAATGAATTTTCCGCTCGAATCAAAGGCGACAAAGCCAGGAGCAGTGCCGCGCGGGTTCTCCAGCACGAGACTCCCGCGCGGCACGTACGCCTGTTTGCGATTGTTCTCGCGCATCTCCCGCCCGATGTGTGCAAAGAAATCTTGCATTTGTTTAAGAGACGGCTCGTGCAATTCCAAATCGAGACCGAGCGCATCACTTGCTGCTTCCTTGGTGAGGTCATCAACCGTCGGACCGAGTCCGCCAGTAGTAATCACGCCGTCCACGCGCTCGAGCGCGGCGCGCATCGCACTCACAATGCGACTACGGTTATCACCGATCGCGTGCGTACCGTACACGTCGATGCCGGCCGTCGCGAGCGATTGCGCAACGAAGACGGTGTTGGTATCGGTCAATTGACCGAGCAACAGTTCCGTTCCGACCGCGATGAGTTCAACCGCGAGGGGCATCAAACCACGACGGATAGGTGAAGTGTACGTCGGCATCAAAGCCGTCGGCCGCCTCAATCATTGCCGCGCGGCGTTCTGCCGCGTGTTCCGGTCCGGGTTTCTCGCGCTGCATCACGAGCTTCATCCCGCCCAGGCGCTCGACGAAACGCGTGAAGCGCTCGTCCATCGCCGCCTGCAGCCGTTGCCTGAGGATCTTGCCGACGCGCGGCGCAAGGCCGCTGGTGGCAATCGCGATGCGCACCGGCCCGGCTTTGGCAATTGCGGTCATGGCGACGAAGCCGTACTTGGGTTGATCGATGCAGCAGAGCAGAAATTTGTGCTGATCCGCAAGCGCCCGCAACCGCGCTGAGAGCGCCTCGTCTTGCGGCGTCGAGATCACGAAATACGCGTCGGTTACGTCCTCGTCACGCAGCGACGCCGGATCGATGATCCAACGCACGTCGGCGCCCGAGTCGCGCAACGCCGCCGCTTTGTCGATCGCTTCACGATTGTCGATTTCACCGATCACCACGCAGCGCCGGCCGCGCAGATTCAGGCTGACAGGGAAAAACGCCATTAGTAATCGACCGGACGCAGATAGAATTCGTTGATTGCCGTGTTGGTCAAGGTCGCGGTGGTCGGCAGATGCCGCTTCCAGTGCGTGGAGTCGACCCGGCGGCGCACGAGCCCAACGTCGCGCGCGTCGAAGCCGCGTTCGATGAGCTGCTGGTCGTTGTACCCCAGCAGGAGCTGCGCGAGGATCGCATCCGCGCGCGCATAGGTGATGCCGAGATCGCCTTCGTCGGTCTGGTCGGCTTCGAGATCGGCACTCGGCGCTTTGTCGATCAACGCTTGCGGTACGCCGAGATAACGCGCCAGCGCCCACACTTGCGTCTTGAAAAGATCGCCGAGCGGATTGACCGGCGGCGTGTCGTCGGCGTGCCAGGTAAAGTAGCCCAACAGCCGTTCGGTTTTGTTGCCGGTGCCGATCGGCAGCGCGTCGAGTTTGGCGGATTGATCGAAGAGCACGACCATGCGCGTGCGCGCCATCACGTTACCGCGCCGGCGCGCGTCGGCATCCGGCTCGAATTGTAGGTAGCCATCCACCGCGCCGGTGATTCCGATCGTGCGCGCGTGGATGCCGAGCGCATCGATCACCAGCTGCGCATCGGCAAGGCTCGCCGGGCTCGACGACTTGTAGGGCATGCGAAAAGCGTAGACGTTCTCCGCTCCGAGCGCGCGCGCACATAGATACGCGGTGACGGCGGAATCGACGCCACCCGAAAGACCGATGACGGCGCGTCCGATTCCGCGGCGCTCGATCAACTCGTCGCGCAAGAACGCTTCGAGCCAGCGCGTCGCAACTTCGGGATTAATGGGCGGCGGCTGCTGCAGCGCCGCGGTGTTTTCGCGGATAACGGCGAGCACTACGGTCGTCCCTTCGGTAGCGGCAGTTCGTCGTCGAGCAACAGATCGGGAAGCACGGCGCCCAAGTCGCCGAGCAGCGGCAAGGACGCGCGCGCAAGATCAGCTTCGCGCAAATCGATCGTGCCGCTCACAACGCATTCCCCGATCTCGGGCGCCTTCACCGTCACGTGCCCGCGCGGATCGATGATGCACGACGACCCCGTCATGCCTTTGCCGCCTTCGAATCCGGTGAGGCCGGCGTACAGCACGTACACGCCATGTTCGGTCGCGCTTGCGCGCAAAATCTCGCGCCAGTGCGTGATCGACGTCAACTCGCTGTCGCCCTCGATACCGCGGCCCGGCGCCGCCGACGGCACGAGCAGGACGCGCGCGCCTTTGATCGCGGCAATGGTCGGCATGATCGCGTGCCACACGTCCTCACAAATCAACATCGCCATGCGGCCGATGCGCGTTTCGAACGTTTGCAGGCGCCGCCCACGCGAAAGAAATCGCTCTTCGTCGAACATCCCGTAGGTCGGCAAGAACATCTTGCGGTGCACGTGCACGATCTCGTGACCCTTCGCCCCGACGCGCAGGTAGAGCGCGCTGTTGTAGTACGTGCCGTCATCGTTCTCGTAAAATCCGCAGCACAGCTCGACGTCACGATCGCCCGCACCCTCGCGCCACGCGCGCGCCAAGTCAGTCGCAAACGCCTTCGCCGGTTGGGCTAAGTCGTACACGGCGCCCTCGAGAAAATACCCGGTCATCGCGGCTTCGGGAAGCACGATAAGATCGGGCGTGCCCTCCTCGGCGATTTGCGCGAAGGCTTCGCTCGTCTGGGCTAAATTTTCGCGATAGCGTCCCTTGGCCGGCTTGACTTGAATGAGGCGCACGTCGTAGTGCGCCGGCGAACGCTCGCCGTTAGCCCGGGCCGGCACTGGTTGCCAATTCGATCATTTGATCGACCGGCTCGCGTAGACCGCACTGCATAGCACACTCTTCCGCCGGATAGGTCCAAATCTCCGCCAACGTCGGGTGAAGATGCGGAATCCGCATGAACTGCTCGACGGTCGCCTTGTAGCTCATCGCGACGATCACCTCGTGGATCAACTCCGAGCCCTGCGGGCCGATGATCGAGGCACCCAAAATCTCGCCCGTGACCAGGCGCGACATCATCTTCACGAAGCCGCGCGTTTGGTTGAGGGTCATCGCCTTGCCGTGTTCGGCAAAGCTGTAGCGGCCGACGCAATGCTGGATACCGGCGGCGTTGAGTTCCTTTTCCGTCATACCGACGTGCGCGACTTGCGGTTCGGTGAAAATTGTGTGCGCGCTCACGATCGAGTAGTCGGCTTCCTCGTTCTCGGTCTTCACCGCGTTGCGCGCCGCGATCTCGCCCTGATAAATCGCGACGTGGACAAGCGGGTAGTCGCCGGTGACGTCGCCGACGGCGAAGATATGCGGCCGGTTGGTGCGCAGCGTCTTGTCGACCGCGATGCCGTTGACCTCATCGTAGGCAACACCCGCGGTTGTGAGGCCGAGCCCTTCGACATTCGGTAGGCGGCCCAGCGCAAAGAATATTTCCTCGACGACCAGCTCGTGCTTCTCGCCGTTGACGAGATAGTGCACGACCTTGCGCGGCCCGCGCTTCTCGACACGCGTCACGTGCGTGTGCGTGATCACATGGATACCGTCTTCGCGGAAATATGTAGTCAGCGCATCCCCAATATCGTCGTCAGCCGACGTCAGCAGATGATTGCTGCGGATAAGCATCGTCGTCTTTGCGCCCATGCGCGCGAGGAATTGCCCGAGTTCGCAGGCCGAATAGCCGCCGCCAAGGACCGCAACCGACGTCGGAATGCTCTCCAGTTCGAGCACCGAGTCGCTGTCCAGATAGCCGGTTTCTTCCAAGCCCGGAATGCGCGCCGGCGCGACCGAGCTGCCGGTGGCGATGACGAACGAACGCGCCTTGAGACGGATGTCCTCACCGACCGCAACCGTACCGTCAGAGACAAATGTCGCATGTCCTTGGTAGAGCGGGAACGTCTCGATGCCATCGATCCGAAAATCGGCGAATTCCTTGACCAGCTTGCGTTTGCGCGCCGCGATGAAGGGCATGTCCGCGCCGATGGTTCCATCGATGCGAACGCCGAGCGCGCTCGAGTCGCGGACCGCTTGCAACGCATCGCTCGACGCCAAGAAGGCTTTGCTCGGCATGCAGCCGCGCAATATGCAGAGGCCGCCGAGCGGGCCGTGATCGACGAGCGCGACGCTCGCTCCAAGATCGCGCGCGGTTCGCGCCGCAGCATAGCCGCCCGACCCCGCACCGACAACGACGAGATCGTATTCGAATGTTTGCATAGTTAGCGGCTCGGGCGTGCTCCTAGTCGATGGACCGATTCGATAAAGCGGACGGTACCGTTGGCGTGAACCAGGATCGAGTGCGTCCGGGCGTGATTACCGAAAAACCGCACGCCGCGCACCAAATCGCCGTCCGTAATACCGGTCGCGCAGAAAATCACGCTGTCGCTCTTCACAAGATCATCAATCGACAAAACCCGGTCGAGGTTGCCGAATCCCATCGCAATGGCACGGTCTGCTTCCTCTTTATTGCGGGGCTCCAGGCGGCCCATGAAGTTTCCGCCCAGGCACTTGATGGCTGCTGCGGCCAGCACGCCTTCGGGCGCGCCGCCCGTTCCCATCGCCACGTGAATACCAGTGGTTTCGATGGCGGTCGCGATACACGCGTCGACGTCGCCGTCGGAGATCAGCTTGATACGGGCGCCGGCATCGCGTACTTCCTTGATCAAGTCGGCGTGACGGGGCCGATCGAGAATCACGACGCAGACGTCGCCGAGCGGTTTCTCGAGGGCGTTGGCGACCGCTTCGAGGTTCTCGCGAACCGGCGCGTCGATGTGCACGTAGGGCGCAGCCTTCGGTCCGACCGCGAGCTTCTTCATATATGAGTCGGGTGCGTGCAACAGACCGCCACGCTCGGAGATTGCCATGACGGCAATCGAGTTGGGCAGTCCGTTCGCGACCAGGTTGGTCCCCTCGACCGGGTCGACTGCGATATCGACCTCGAATCCTCCCCGGCCGACCTCCTCGCCGATGAACAACATCGGCGCTTCGTCGCGTTCGCCTTCGCCGATCACAATGTTTCCGGCGATGGGCACATCTTCAAAAGCGCGCCGCATGGCTTGCACCGCGGCATGATCGGAGCCCGGCCGGTCGCCTTGCCCCATGGTGCGCGCCGCCGCAATTGCGGCTTCCTCTACTACGCGCGCCATCTCGAACGCCAAATGTTCCGGTAAGTACTGCTCCCCGCTCGCCGAATTGCCCGATTTATTTGGTCGCGACTTGATCGCTTGCCCTGGCATTGAGGCCGATCATAGCACGCCCCACTCCCCACCACCTTCTTGATATGCTGATAAATTCCAAGGAGACACACTCATGAGAACACTCACTGTAGGAGCAACCATTTTTTTTGTGGCCGGCCTAAGCTTGGTCAATCAGGGCTCGGCCTTGGCTCAACCAAAGGCCGGAGGTCCTCCTCCCGGTCCTGGCCTTACGCTCACTTCCCCCGACTTCGAGGACGGCGGCGTCATTCCGAATAAGTACACGCAGGCCGATCCCAACCCCATCTCGCCGAAACTGGAGTGGACGCACGTGCCGCCGGGCACGGTCAGCTTCGCGCTCATCCTGCACGATCCCGACGTGGCAATTCAGAAGAAGAACGATGACGTTCTGCACTGGATGATCTTCAACATTCCAGGGAGAACGCGTGAGCTGCCAGAGGGTATTGCGGGACTAGCGCGGCTACCTGATGGATCAGTCCAGGCACTCAATCAAGCCAAGAAGATCGGCTACATGGGAATGGCGGCGAATGTAGCCGGTCCTTACCATCACTACACCTTTGAACTGTTTGCTCTCGATACAAAGCTGAAGTTAGGACCGGACGCGACGCAAGCGGACTTGCTGAAAGGGATGAATGGTTACGCGAAGAATTGACGTTCACACTCACCTGGTGCCTCCTTTCTGGGAGGCCGAGTTGAAGACACATGGAGGGGATCCATCAGGCTGGGGTTCGCCGGCTTGGTCCCCGGAATCCGCATTGCGTTTCATGGATGAGGAGGAGATCGCTCTCTCTGTTCTCTCGCTCACGGCACCGGGGGTGGACGGTTGGAAGGGCGATGACCGTTTGGATATCACCCGTCGCGTCAACGACTACGGCGCAGCGTTGGTCCAGCGGTTTCCTGATCGTTTCGGTTATTTTGCGACGTTGGCACTGCCGGATGTCGATGCGGCGTTAGGCGAAATCGCTCGCACCTACGACGAACTCCATGTGGATGGCGTCGTGTTGCACAGCAACTTCGGCGGCATCTATCTTGGCGATCCGTGTTTCGATCGAGTATGGGAAGAACTGGAAAATCGATCGGCGACGGTCTTTATTCATCCCACTACGCCTCCTATGCCCATTGTGCCTGGTGTTCCAGGGCCGCTCTCCGACTATCCCGCGGAAACGACACGTTGCGCCCTCGACCTTGTACTCAAGGGCCACCGGAAGCGTTTTGCTTCCACAAGTGTCATCTTGTCCCACGGCGGCGGATTTCTTCCTTACGTATCAAGCCGATTTGCTGAGTTGAGTGCCTCGCTCGCCAATGATCGCTCTGCGGAACAACTAAAAGCCGAAATGCAGAGCTTTTACTTTGACACTGCCCTTGTCGCACCAAGCGGGCTCCCAAGTTTGCTCGCATTTGCGCCTCTCGATCACATCGTATTCGGAACGGACTTTCCATATGCGTCGGAGAAAGTGTCGAAAACCTTCACGGACAATCTCGACCGGGCGTCAGGGCTTACCGCTGAGCAACTGGAAACAATCAACTCCGGAGCGACTCGGCTTTTTGCTCGCCTGCAACGCATCTAGAGCGACGAAGGACTGAGGCAGATTCTCGTCGCGCACAAAGACACGGTGGATGGAGAATGCTTGATGAATGAATCACAAGCAATACGAATAAAGGTGCTTACGTGATCACGAGACAATCTGCATTCGTGGACAATGGCAAGGCAAGAATTGAGACGTACATCGACGGTTCCGGCCCGGCTTTGGTGGTGCTCCCTTCCTACGGTCGCGACGGCGGCGAAGATTATGATCGGTTCGCAGCCGAAATCGCGCGGAGCGGGTTTTCTGTTCTTCGGCCTCAGCCACGGGGCATTGGGAAATCAACAGGTCCGATGACAGATGTCAGCATGCAGGACCAGGTGGACGATGTTGCCACCGCGATCCATGAATTGGCAGGTGGGAAGGCTACTATCCTGGGACACGCCTACGGGCATTTCGTCGCGAAGGCACTGGCGTGTAGTCATCCTGACGCGGTCAATGGAGTTATCCTAGCCGCCGCTCAAGCAAGCAAATTTCCAGACGCGGTTGGAAACACTCCCGGCATCGCCGGCAACCTGAGCGAACCAGAGAGTGTGCGCCTCAGCGCACTTACTTTCGCGTTCTTCGCTCCCCCAAATGACGCGCGAATCTGGCTTGAGGGATGGTATCCCGAAACGCTCCACATGCAGATGGCAAGCGTCACAAAGATCAACACTCACGACTTCTGGTCTGCGGGCAAAGGGCCAGTGCTGGAGATCATTGCGGAGAGTGACCCCTTTAAGCCTTACTCATACTGGCGGGAGTTCAGAGACCAGTTTGGCTCGCGAATCACAACTCGTGTAATTACCGATGCTAGTCACGCCTTGTTCCCTGAACAGCCGGACTCGATTGCGGGTGCAGTCCTATCATGGTTGCAATGCAAAACCTCTTGAGACCTTTTTCCAGACGTGCACTCTCGGTGATTCCAGCTCCTTTTGCAGGGCTGCTGCTTCTCTGTTGCTTGGCAAGTGAACAAAGCCAAGGCCAAGGCCCGATGCATCCGTCAGAACCCACAGTGAACCTTGGTGATACGAGCTTTCTTGATGGAGTCGGGGGCCCGGGCTTGCTGATTGAGGAGATCGGCGATGGTAGTCACGACGGCAAAGTCGCAAACGGTACCGGAGGAAGTGTCGCTGATGCACCCAGCATCAATGCGGTGAGCGGGTTGACGCACATCGCCTGGCTAAGCAAGGATCGCCTGCTCGGCGGATGGTATGGAGTTGAAGTGGTTGCGGTTGCCGCGCACGTGAACGCGGGGCCGAATGGAGACGTTGGCGGCTGGGGCAATCTCACGGTCTCACCGTTGATATTGCAATGGAAACAGCGACAACTCGGCTCGGTTGGAATTGTGCAGCGATTTGTTTTGGACTTCGAGCTACCCGTCGGAGAATACCGTCGCGACGTACCGGTCAGTCTTGGCAGCAATGCGTTTACGGTCCATCCTTATTATACGGTGACGTTATTTCCGACCAAGAGGTTCGAGACGAGCTGGCGAGTTCATTACCTCTGGAATGGAACGAACAACGCACCCCCTTTCGCAGCAGCCGCTCGATCGACGCAAGCTGGACAGGCAATTCATTTCAATGCAACGGCGGGTTACAAACTTCCTCATAGCGTTTGGATTGGGGCCAATGGGTACTACCTGAAGCAGGTGACGGATCCAAAGATTGACGGGGTTAGTCTGCCAAACTCGCCAGAACAAGTCGGCGCGATCGGACCAGGGGCTGTTTGGGACTTGGGTCGGTACCTGCTGTATGCGAATGCGTATCACGAGTTCGGCGCGGAGAATCGCCCCGAAGGAAACAAGATCGTTCTGCGAGTGCAGTGGATCGTCGGTAAGTGATCGAGAGTCATCCACCATCTAGCGATCGCATTACAGGAGAACACTCATGAAGAAATGGTTTTCAGAAACATTGGATCTCGGCATTCATGCTCTCACCGGCGGGCAAGGGGCAACAGTGGTCCTGGTTCCGGGGTGGCCCGAAAC
>PMUE01000145.1 GCA_003167055.1 Vulcanimicrobiota bacterium
CATTGACCGAGACTGCTAGGCTTGGTATAACAGAACGCGTATGCCGCTCTATGATTATCGCTGTGACGCCTGTGGCAAGGTAACCGAGATCCGCCACGGGTTCAATGAGACAAACGCCGAGCCGTGCGCGCAGTGCGGAGGCGCGCTAACGCGCGTCTTCAATCCGGCGCCGATCATTTTCAACGGTTCGGGATTTTACGTTACCGATTCGCGTCCAGCCAAAGGCTCGGGCGGCGAAACGTCGAGCAGCGAGACTTCGAAGCCGAGCGAGAGTCCGAAGCCGAGTTCGTCAAGCGACTCGGCCGCTTAAGGCAGCGGCGGTTCGTCGCCGCCGTCCGGCGGCTCCCATTCCCATCCGGCATTAGGCGGCGCACCGCCACCAGGTAATCCGAAGCTCGGCGCCTCAGGCGCCACGCCGGGCGGCGTTGCAAACGGCATACCAAACGGCGCGCCTCCGGGTGAGGCTGCTCCGGGTGCGGGCGGCGGCGGCGCTCCAAACGGCAAACCCGCAGCCCCAAAATCAGGAACCGGCGGTACGGCGGGCGCGCGTCGCGGCGCGGGCGGCGGGGTACTAGCAGGCGGCGGTCCAGGTGCCGGCTGCGGCGCCGCTGCAGGTGCAGGCCGTGGCTCGATGGTGTCCGGCGGCGTAATCGCTTTTGGCAGCTCCTCAACCGGGGGCATCTCGTAACCTGACTGCGCGCTCACCTCGGCCTTGCGACGCCGCGACGTCGGTGCAGGCGCCGATTGCGCGGGCGCAGGCAGCACCGCGCGCGTCGGCATGCGCGGCGTAAAGCTCGGCACCAGTAAATCGCCGGCGGCCGCGCCGACGAGCACATAGCGCGGCGGGGGCAGCAACTGCGCGTCCGAGCGCTGTGCGATCTGCCGCAGTTCATTCATGTATTCGCGCGGCGCTTCTTCGACCTCAATGGTATCGAGCAGCAACTGCACGGTATCGAGAAGGTATTCACGCGGCGGAACTTTGGCGAAGGCAAAGACGTGTTGCGAGACGTCGGCCTTCACGCCTTGCAAAAGCTTCTTCCAATATTCGAGCGGCTGGTAGTATTCGAACTGGCCGAGTTCGCGTTTGGCCTGCGAGTACAGCAAGGCGATGCGCTTGCCGAGTGGATCACCCGGCGGCGCCGGCTCGATGACCGCGACGCGCCGCGCAACGCGCCCAAGCTCGGAGAGCACTTGCGAGTGAAAGAACGGATCGATCTCGTGCAAGTAGTGATAGGCGATCGCGAGATCAAAGCTGCTGTCTTTCGCCGGAATCACCGACGTGCTCCCGCGCAGTAACTTCGCGTCGAGCTTGTTGAAACGGTTGATCGGCTCTTGGCGATGCTCGATGACCGTGACGTTCGCTCCGCCGTCGATCGCGTGCTGCACGTACGCGCCGTCCGGGCCGTACCCGCACACCAGCACTTTGGCATTGGGCACGATCACGATCGATTCCCAGATCAGCGTCTCGAGATAGCGTGCCTCGGCGGCGAATTCGTCGGGCGAATAAACTGGCTGTTCGTTCACGCGCGCTGCACGCTCCCAAGAGTTTGAAGAAACGACGGAAAGCTAACGTCGATACTGGCATCGCTATCGATCTCCAGCGGTCCTGCACCCGCGGCCAACGTCGCCGCGGCCATGGCCGTACGGTGATCGTCGTGGGTTTCGATGCACGCACCGGCGGCGCGCGGTGTGCCCCCCGCAATCACGAGGCCGTTCGGCGCCGTCTCGACCGCGATGCCGACTGCACCCAGCAGCCGTTCGATTGCTGCGACGCGATCCGATTCCTTCGTACGCAGCTCGCGCACACCGGTGATTTTCGTTTCCCCGCGCGCAAAGGCGGCGGCTACGGCGAGCACGGGAATCTCATCGATGGCGCGCAGCGCAATGTCGGGTCCAATCGTAATTCCGCGCAGTTCGGCGTTGCGCACGTATAGATCCGCGACCGGTTCGCCGGCGATCTCGCGCGCATTGCGCAGCTCGATCGCGGCGCCCATCTGGAGCAGGGCGTCGAGCAGACCGGTACGCGTCGGATTGACGCCGACACCTTCGATCGTGAGTTCGCTGCCGGGCGCAACCGTCGCCGCGACCAGGAAGAATGCGGCCGACGAGAAGTCGCCGCAGACCGTTACCGGATTGGCGTTCATAATCGCGCTGCCGAGTTCGATCGTGCTGCCGTCCCAACGGATGTTGGCGCCGAGATAGCGCAAGAGCCGCTCGGTATGATCGCGTGAATGTTTGTCGGCCGAAATAGCGATCCGTGTGTTGGCAAAGAGCCCGGCGAGCAGCAGCGCCGACTTGACTTGTGCCGACGGCGAAACCAGAATGAAGCGCCGCGTCTCGATCTTCGGTGTGCCGTCGATGCGTAGCGGCAGCTTCCCGTCGGTGGTGACAATCTTCGCGCCAAACGCGCGCAGCTGTGCGGCGACCGGCTCCATCGGGCGGCGGCGCAGTGAATCGTCGCCGTCAAAGTTCGCCGGGACATCGGCGCCGGCGCAGACGCCCAGCATCATCCGCGCGGTCGAGCCCGAGTTCATGCAATCGAGCGTGCCCATCGGCTCGCGCAGCTGCGTCGCATGAATCGTCAGCGCGTCGCTCGCACTTCCACTAACGCGGGCGCCCAGCGCGATCAGCGCTTCTAACGTGGCGCGAACGTCACGGCCGGGATTGAGATTGCGAATCTCGAGCGGCTGCGGTGCGGCCGCCCCCAGGATCAGGGCGCGATGCGAAATCGATTTGTCACCCGGAACGCGGATTGTGCCGCGCAACGGGCCTGGCGCAAAGCTCCGCGGAGTCAGTTCAAGGCTCGACATGGGTTGCCGGTCTTGTTCCACGCGCGGGGGCGCTCTGCCCCCATGTGACGAGGTGACGTATAATGGCAAGCACATGAGTGCAGTAGATGAGGCAATCGAAGCCGCGCTCGAGGCCGGGCTAAGGTACTCGAGCGATACCGAGCCGGGCATTCGCCGACTACGCCGCGGGAGCGGGTTCCGCTACGTTGCGCCGGGCGGTCGCGCGCCATCGGCGCGGGATCTCGAACGCATACGATCGCTCGCGATTCCACCTGCGTACCAAGACGTGTGGATCTGTACCGATCCACGCGGGCATCTTCAGGCGACCGGCCGCGATGCGCGCGGACGAAAGCAATATCGCTATCATCCGGATTGGGCGGCGGCTCGCGACGAAAGCAAATTTCATCGGGTCGCGGACTTTGGTAAGGCGCTACCGCGTATTCACAAACACGTCAGTGAAAATCTCGCGCGGCCCGGCATTCCGCGCGAGAAGGTACTTGCCACGGTCGTGTATCTGCTCGAAAACGTGCTGATTCGAGTCGGCAATGAGGAGTACGCACGAGAAAACGAGTCGTACGGTCTGACGACACTCGAGGACCATCACGTGCTTTTGAAAGGCGATACGGTTCGCTTTCGGTTCAAGGGCAAGAGCGGGGTGCATCACGACGTCGACATCCGCGATCGGCGCGTCGCGAAGGTCATTCGCACCTGTCAGCACTTACCCGGTCAGCGCCTCTTTGAGTATCTCGATCACGACGGTGACGTGCACCACGTGAACTCGCACGACGTCAATGAATACATTCGTGCCGCGGCGAGCGAGGAATTTTCAGCCAAGGATTTTCGAACCTGGGGCGGCACGGTGACGTGCTGCGAGCTGCTGCAGCGTGAAGAACCCGCGCAAAGCGAGCGGGACGCCAAGGTTCGCATGAATGCCGTCATCAAGATCGTGGCGGGTCGCTTGGGGAACACCGTTGCAGTGTGTCGCAAGGCGTACATCCATCCGGCGGTTCTTGCGGCCTACCTCGACGGATCGCTTCCTCGGGCGGGCAAGGCGGAGCAGATTATACTCCGCCTGCTCTCACCCCGTTAGCCGTTGCGGATTTGCCGCTTAGCGGCGTCCACGTTCGCTTGCACGCGATTTTTGGCCTCATTGGCCATCGACTTTGCCCGCTCTTCGGGCGTCATGTCGTCGTCGATCTCGCGACGCGTACGTTCGGCATCGGCGGTCGCGCGATGCGAAGCTTCGTGGATCGTGTCACGTACGTCATCGACGGTTCCCTTGAGAACGTCGGCAGTTTTGTCGAGCGGATCTTTTTTCATGATGGGCTGATCATTCCCGAGACGTGTGCAATCGAATCCGGTTCAGCTGACACTTGTCTGGGAAAGGATGGAGCATGGCTGGACTTGCAAATCTCATCTGGACCCTGATCGTCATCCTCGTCGTGCTGTGGCTGCTTGGCTTTCTGCTGCACGTCGGTGGGGCGCTCATTCACCTCATCTTGGTCGTCGCCGTCATTCTTCTGGTTATCAACCTATTGACGGGCCGCGGCGCTCGAGTCTGAAGACCCGACGACCTCTCGGTCGCTAGCCCGACGCCCGCAGACACGACTCCACGGGTTTGCGACCGAGAGAAACTCCCAAAAGAGCCGCTGTTCCCGCGCACGATCGAACGAGAGCACCAGGTGGCTGCCGCAATAGGCGCGCCCGCCTACGCTCGCGATCTTTGCGCTTTCAACGCGGCACGTGCGCGCATCCGGGAACGGATCTATAAAGAGATGATACGGCGCGTCGGGACCGCTTGCGGCGTAGAGACTCCAGTGGCGGACGATCTGCACCTGCCCCGAGGCGAAGGTGCCGAGCAGCACGATCATCGCAACTAGCGCTGCCGCGCCGAAGAAGAAGCACCGATGCGCGATCATTGCACGGTCACGCTTGCCATCATGCCGTCGTCGGCATGCTGTTGCAGATGACAATGAAATAAGAACGTGCCGCGTACTTCGGGGTCGCGGAAGTCGATGAGCACGTGGGTAACCGACGGTGTGCCGCTCGATGATTCGAATGGAAGGGTGACGGTATCGCGCCAGTACGCCGGCTGCGAGACGCCGTTGATGTCTTGCACGACGAAGTGCACTTGATGGGTGTGGAAGACGTGGACTTCTTGGGTGTTGTTGTACAGCGTCCACTGTTCGACGGTTCCTGACGCGACCGTGAACATCGGCGCAGCACTTTGACTGTATTGTTGTCCGTTCAGGTAAAAATCGGGGCTGGTGTTGCTTTCGGAAAACGTGACCGTGCGCGTCTGAGCCGGCGCGCCCATCGGTTCCTCATACGTACCGCCGGCCGGGGGCGTGGCCCCGGGCGCTGCGACCGTAGGTAAGCTCGCCGCCTGTCCCGTTCCGTAGACCATGGCAAGCGTCTGCGGCGGATTAGGGTCGCCGACCGGTCCGGTGTCGGTGCAGGTCGTGCGGAATGCGACCGCCCCGCCGCCACCGGTCACGATGAACTCGGCACGCCCCGACGGCGGAATGACGAAATTGCTCGCCGTCTGTTCCGTCCCACCGGGATACGTTTTCATCGGGACAC
>PMUE01000131.1 GCA_003167055.1 Vulcanimicrobiota bacterium
CACAACGCGTGGCAGTACTACAACGATCGCTACGGCATTACGACATTGGGCTTCATCGAAGCCAACCCGGGACAAGATCCCAACCCCGAGCAGGTCGCGCACCTGATCGACCTCGCGCGCTCGCATCACGTCCGCGCGATCTTCAGCGAGCCCGAGTACAGCAAGAAGCTGGCCGACCAGATTGCCAGCAACGCGGGCATTCATCTCGTGACCGATCTCTACGATGACTCGATCGGGGCCGATCCGCGCGTGCACGATTACATTTCGATGCTGACCTACGATACCAACGTGATCGTGTCGGCACTCAAATGAACGCCGGCGACGCCGTAGCGGTCGAACATCTCGTGGTGCGCTACGATCGGATCGTCGCGCTCGACGACGTCACNNTCGGGCCCAACGGCTCGGGGAAATCGACGCTGCTCAAGTCGATCGCCGGTCTGCTGACGCCGTCGCGCGGCGAGTTGAGCGTGCTGGGCACGGAGCCGCGCAAACTCACCCCCGGCGCGATTGCTTACGTCCCGCAAGTCGAAGCCGCGGACTGGTCGTTTCCCGCGACCGTCTGGGATGTCGTTGCGATGGGACGCTTTCCGCGCTTGCGATTCTGGCAGCGTTTCAGCGAGGTCGATCGTCGCGCCGTCGAGCACGCGCTGCGCGCGGTGAACATGTACGACCTGCGCGACCGGCATATTGCACAACTCTCCGGTGGTCAACAACAGCGCGTGTTCGTGGCGCGCGCGATCGCGCAGCAGCCGCGCTTGCTGTTGCTCGACGAGCCGACGACCGGCGTCGACGCCGAGACCGAGGAAGCGCTGCGGCGCGTGGTGCGGTCGCTGGTCGACGACGGGTTACCAGTGTTGATGACGACGCACGACCTCGAACGCGTCGGCGAATGGTTCGATCGGCTGCTCGTGCTCGATCGCCGGGTGCTTGCGATCGGTACGCCCGACGAGGTCGTCGCCTCCGGCGCGTACGCATCGATTCGCGAGCACACGCACACGCACGGGCACGCGCGGACGGCTTGATGGACGCGCTGCTTGTGCCCTTTCAATATGCCTTCATGCAGCGCGCGTTCGTGGCCGCGCTCACGGTTGGGCTGTTGTGCTCGATCATGGGCACCTACGTCGTGCTGCGAAAACTCTCATTCATCGGTGACGGGATCGCGCACGCATCCTTTGCGGGCATCGTGATCGCCTACATCCGCGGGCTGGACTATTATGCCGGCGCAGCAGTGGTCGCGGTCGCGACCGCACTCGGGATCGGCTTCGTGCATCGCCGCGGCAACATTTCGCTCGACACGACGATCGGCGTGCTGTTCACCGCCGCCTTCGCACTGGGCGTCTTTCTGATGAGCCGGCTCAAGAGTTACGCCGTCGATCTGCAGAGTTTCTTATTCGGCGACATCTTGAGCGTCAGCGTGAGCGACGTGTTTTTCATCGCCGGACTCGGGGCAATTATCGCGATCACGGTCATCGTGCTCTTTCGCGCGCTGCTCTATACGTCGTTTGATCCGGTGGTCGCACAGGCGAGCGGATTGCCGGTCGGAACGATCGAGTACATCCTGCTGGTGATGCTCGCGTTGACGATCATCGTAGCACTGCAATCGGTCGGCATCATTCTGGTTGCCGCGCTGCTGGTGACGCCGGCCGCCGCGGCCTATCAACTCACCAGCCGCTTTGCGCCGATGATGACGCTCGCCGCCGTGCTGGGCGTGCTCAGCACGGTGGGCGGTCTCTACCTTTCCTATTTCTTGCGCAGTTCGAGCGGTGCGACGATCGTCTTGCTCGCGACGATCCTATTCTTCCTCGCGATCGCGATAAAGAATCTGCGGTTAATCCGCCCCGCGTAGCACCTGCCAGCGTTCGGCGCCGTCCGGTTTAAGAAATCCCGCCTGCGCGAGCGCATCGAGCACGTCGTGCATCGCCGCGCGTTCGTTCTTGTTGGGCATCCCGGCCCAGCGCATCGCCGCGTCATTGAGATCGATGGTCTCGTGCGCAACCAGCAGCGAGCGGATGAACGACATCGGCAGTTTCACGCGTTCCATTCGTCGCTGCAGCGGTCCAAGCGCGGTCTCAAACGGGCTGACGATCGTCATCGGCGCAGCGGCGACGATCGGTTGTTCGGGTTGGGGCGGCGCCGCCGCCGGCGTGACAAAGTTTGCCATCGCGCGATCGGTCAGCGCCGGAAGCCACTCGCCCAAAACGGTCGCAACGGTTTGCCACGGCACTGCATTGATGCGTGACGCTCGGCGCTCGATGCCGCGCAAGATCGTGGCGGCGACGCCGTCGGGCGTGGCGTGCCACGACGCCGGCCGTTCTTCCATCCCCGCCGCGCGCGAGAATTCGGTGTCGACGACGCCGGGATCGACGTAGGTAATGAACACTCCGCGCGAAGCAAGTTCGCGGCGCAATTGGGTTGTCGCGGCGCGTATCGCGGCCTTTGCCGGCGCATACGCGCCGTACCCGGGCGCGGGAACGCGGGCGAGTCCGGAGCCGAAGAACACGAGACCTCCGTGCACGCGCTCGATGGCGGGCAACGCGGCGCGCGCGATGCGAAGCGGCGCGGCGACATGCAGTTGCCACTGGCGTTCGATCTGCGCGTCGGTTTCTTCCAGCAGCGTTGATGCATGAGCGGATCCTGCGTTATTGACGACCACGTCGAGCCGATCGAACGCGCGCAGCGCGCGATCGACGATCGTTTGCGGCGCGGTGTTCCACGTAACGTCGGCAATGAGCGTCTCGCAGCGGCCGCCGCTCGCGATGATTTCGCGGGCCAGCGCTTCGAGCCGATCGCCGCGGCGCGCGACCGCCAGCACCGCCCAGCCGCCCGCGGCAGCGCGACGCGCGAGCGCTGCGCCGATGCCCGAACTAGCCCCGGTAACGACGATAGAGCGCATCGATTCCTCCGGGCAGACTCGCGTAAAATGATGCTTCATCGGCGATCGGTGCCGCGGGCTCGAGTATCTCGAGTTGCTGCTCCGCAAACTGCGCGAGCAAACGCGCAACGGGTCGCTCGGTGCCGTCGGCGCGAATCATCCCGAAGTGCAGTTCGTGCGGGGCTTTATCGCAGGGCGGCACGTTGTACAGCGCGTTGTGGTAGTCGGACCAGCACCACCACATCGCGCCGATCGTGCCGATTGCGTGCAAGCGCACGAGCACGGTGTACGCGTAGGCCGCCATTTCGTCTTCATCGAGACATTCGAACGAACCGATCGTCTGCGCGCCCGGCGTACACGCCGGGTTGCCGAACTCGCTAAAAAGCAGCGGCTTGCCGGTGAACGACTGGATCAGCTGCGCGTAGAAGGGCACGACCTCGGTGTCGAGCCGGTCACGTGCAAACCCCGCGTAGACGGAATAGCCGTGCATCGTGGCAATGGCCCAGGGTGCGGCCACGCTGGACGGACGCAGGTGCCGATCGCGCTCGACGTCTTCGCCGTGCAACCCGCCGGTCACGATACCGCCCGACGTTTCGATCAGCGCGTGCGTGAGCCGCGCGCTCCATGCGGCCGCATCCTCCGGCGTTTGCGGCTCGCGCAAATTAGTGAACTCGTTCCCCAAATCCCACGCATAGAGCGCCGGATGATCGCGCGCGCGCTCGCCGACGGCGCGTGCAAACAGCTCTTGCGCCTCGAGCAGCGCCGGATCGGCGTAAAAATCGCCGATCCCGTTGGGCGATACGGTACCGTGTGAGACGGTGCGAAAGCGACCGTGCGGCGTGTCCGGATCGAGCGACCATGTGGGCAGCCAATTGACGCCGCTCATGTGCCCGCAAAAGAGTGTCGGCATCGCGCGTAAGCCGGCATCCGCAATCGTTTGCATCATCGTATCGAAGCGCCGAAGCATCATCGGATCCATGCGGTTTGGGGTTGGCTGAAAGTCGTCCCAGCGCAGAAAGAAGCGCACTAAATCCAGGCCCAGCCCTTTGATGCGCACCATGTCCTCGCGAATCTCGCCGAGGTCGAAGCGCTCCCACATGTACATTGCACTGCGGCGCGGCCAGTAGTTGACGCCTAGCAAAAACACCGACATTGCGTAGGTTGTCCAACGCCACGACTCGAAGCGCCTGCAACGTGGCGCAAGCAACGCAAGCCGTGGGGTGCTCGGATTTCGTTTCGATCGAGGAATCGAGCCCCGAAGTTTACTTCGGTAAACGAGGGGTGAGATGACGATGAGCGAGGCGAAATCGGGGCATCCCCTGGTTGGTATCATCATGGGCAGTCGGTCAGATTGGGAGGCGCTCCTTCCGGCGCGCGAGACCCTCGACGAGTTGCAGATCCCGTGTGAGATGCGCGTCGTCTCCGCGCATCGCATGCCCGACGAGATGTTCGAATACGCGGCGAGTGCGCGCGCCCGCGGCTTGCAGGCGATTATCGCGGGCGCCGGCGGCGCGGCGCATCTCCCGGGGATGGTCGCGGCCAAGACGCTGGTTCCGGTGATCGGCGTTCCGGTCCAATCGAAGGCGCTGAGCGGAATCGATTCCCTCCTTTCGATCGTCCAAATGCCGCCCGGCGTTCCGGTTGCGACGGTGGCGATCAACGGCGCCGTCAATGCGGCATTGCTGGCGGCGCGGATCGTCGCGCTGCGCGACGACGCGGTGGCCGCGCAGCTGGCCGCCTACGTGCAACGGATGCACGACGCGGCGGCGTCGAGCACTCCGTGATTCGCCGGATCGGCGTTATCGGCGGCGGCCAACTCGGGCGAATGTTTGCACTTGAAGCCAAGCGCATGGGCTTCGAGGTCGTTGTGCTCGATCCGCAAGAGCATTCGCCGTGCGGCCAGGTCGCCGACGAACAGATCGTCGCAGCCTATGACGATATGGAGGCGATCGAGCGGCTTGGGCAGAGCACCGACGTCGTCACCTACGAATTCGAGAACATCGCGATCGCCTCGGTTGAATATCTCGAACAGCATGGCTATCATGTGACCCCGACGAGCGACGTACTGCGCATCACCCAGGATCGCTTATTGGAAAAGCGCTTCGTGCGCTCGTGCGGTATCGCTACCGCCGACTTTGCCGAGATCAACCGACTCGATGACCTCTCCGAGGCGAGCATGAGCATCGGCTTCCCGGCGATTCTCAAGACCGCGCGCGGCGGCTACGACGGTAAAGGGCAATGGCGCATCCAGTCGCTCGACGAGGGGAGGGCCGCATTCTCCGCCGCCAAGGGAGCGAAGCTCATTTATGAACGCGTCGTGCCATTTGCACGCGAGTTGAGCGTGGTCGCGACGCGCGGCGCAAACGACGCCGTCGTCTGTTATCCGGCCGGCGAGAATACGCACGACCGCGGTATTCTGACGATGACGGTGGCTCCCGCGCGGATCAGCGACAACGCGCGACTACGTGCGCGCACGATCGCTACGACGATTGGGAAGAAGCTGCACATCGTGGGCACCTACTGCGTTGAACTGTTCTTGCTGGCGAACGGCGAATTGCTGGTCAATGAGATCGCGCCACGGCCGCACAACAGCGGACACTATACGATCGACGTGACGCAGTGCTCGCAGTACGAACAGCACGTTCGCGCGATTTGCGACCTTCCGTTGGCTGAGCCGAAATTGGAAAGCAATGCGATCATGATGAACATTCTCGGCGCGGGCAAGGGCGATCACCTCACCGGCGAGGACGAACTGCTCACCGATCCGTCGATCGTGCTCCACATGTACGGCAAACGGCACGCGGTCAACCGGCGGAAGATGGGCCACTTCACGATGCTCGTCGACGGAGCGGTCGACGAACCGGCCATCGCGCGCGCCAAAGCCGCGCACGCCAAACTCGGCTGGCAGGATTAGAAGCCAAGCGTCGTTGGTTTCTCAGGGATGTCGGTGTAGGCCATCGGTCGATCCCACCAATCGTGTGCGCGCCACATCAACTGCTTGGCGGTCGGCGGTGGCGGAAGCTTTTGCGCCAGCGCGAGACGATAGGCATCGAGATACCGGTCGATCATTCGCTCGACAGTAAATTCGGCTTCAACGCGTGCACGGCACGCATGCCGGTCGAGTGATGCCAGCTGCGGCACTTTCGCTACGGCGTCGTCGACGCTCGCGCAGACAAAACCGGTAACGCCGTCGATGACGATTTCGGGGATGGAACCCATGGCTGCGCCGAGGACCGGCGTGCCGCAGGCCATCGCTTCGATCATCACCAGGCCNNGCGTGCCGCAGGCCATCGCTTCAATGAGCGTTAGACCGAAGCGTTCCGGCCGCGTGGTCATATGCACGAGCGCAAGAGCATTGCGCAGCAGTTCATCGCGGGCTTCACGTTCGACGGCGCCGAGAAACTGCACGCGATCGCCGTCGATGTGCGGTTCCACGTGTTCGTGGAAATACTGCTCGTCGTGCGGGATCGCCGCGATCGTCGGACCGTAATCGGCACTCTGCGGGCGCGCGGTGTGCAGATCCCACACGAAGCGATGNNATGCCGCGCGTTTGGCGATTTCGATCGCGAGGTGCGTGCCCTTTTCGGGATGGAAGCGTCCGAGAAACACGAGATAGTCGCCAGGACGATCGCGAAACGTAAATTGCGCCGTGTCGATGCCGTTATAGGTCGTCCCGAGATACGATAGGCCTGGATCGCGGTCGGCATCACTGATGGAGCAGAAGAAGCTGCGCTGCGCGCAGGCATAATATGCTGCGAGGATTTGCGGCGACGAGAAGCCGTGAATCGTCGTGAGCAGCGGCGGTGCGGTGGTCGCCAGGGCGTAGGTTATCGGCTTCCAGTCGAAGTTGTTATGGATCAAATCGAAATCGCCGGCGCGCCGGAAGAGCTCGCCGATGTGCAGCGCGGTGAACACCTCGCCATTGAGTGCCGGGTCTTCGTTGATGCCGACCGGGATGACCGACGCGACCGTTCCGGAGAAGTGTGAGTTGCCGGTTGCGAACAGCGTTACGTTGAGACCGCGCGCCTGCATGCCCTCGGCGATGTTGTAGGCGATCTGTTCCCACGGCCCGTAGCCGCGCGGCGGCGTGGGCCACGCAATCGGCGCGAGCACCGCAAGACGCAACCCGTTCAGATCGTCGTTCCCGCTTTAATGACGCGTTGCGGCTCGCGCAGCGCGCGAATGTCTTCGGCAATGTCGCGGCCGAGCAGCAGCAGATCAGCAGGTTCGCCGGGGGCGAGCGTGCCGCGATGTAATCCGATTAACTCCGCGGCCACGGCGGTGGCTGCGTGCAGCGCCTGCTGCGGCGTCATGCCCAATAAACTGTGCATGAGCTCGACCTCATAGGCGTAATTCTCGTGAAGGTTGTAGGGTGTGCCCGCATCGGAGCCGCCCGCGATCTTCACCCCCGTCTCGAAGGCGTGGCGAATGTTGCGCAGCATCGCCTCGTTCACGCGCTCGGCCTTTTCGATGACGAAGGCCGGTTGCGCACCGTCGTGGATGTGCTCCAGAATACAGGTCGGCGCCGAAAGCGTCGGCACGAGATAGACGTCACGCGCCTTGAAAAGTTCGATCGCTTCATCGTCGAGCATGTGGCCATGCTCGATTGAGTCGATGCCCGCGCGCAGCGCATTCTTAATGCCCTCGGTGCCGATTGCGTGTGAGGCGACGCGCAGCCCGTGACGATGCGCCTCGGAGATCGCCGAGTCCAACTCGTCCGGTAGAAGCTGTGCGTTCCCGGGAACGGCGCCCTTGGTCAACACGCCGCCGGTCGCGATGACTTTGATGCAGTCCGCGCCGTCGAGCATTTCCTCGCGCACGGCTTTGCGCGCCTCCAACGGACTGTCGATCGCGCGGCCGATCCACCACCCGTGGCCGCCGCTCAT
>PMUE01000104.1 GCA_003167055.1 Vulcanimicrobiota bacterium
GTCGGCTGATAGCCGACCGCCGACGGCATACGTCCCATCAGCGCCGAGACTTCGGAACCGGCTTGCAGATAGCGGAAGATGTTGTCCATGAAGAGCAGCACGTCAGCGCCGGCCTCGTCACGGAAGTACTCGGCCATCGTGACGCCGGTTTGCGCGACGCGGAAACGCACGCCCGGCGGTTCGTCCATCTGTCCGAAGACCAGCGTCGTTTGCGCGAGCACCCCCGACTCTTTCATTTCGAGCCAGAGGTCGTTGCCTTCACGCGTACGTTCGCCGACGCCGGTAAAGACCGAAAAGCCTTTGTGGACGCTCGCGATGTTGCGAATCAATTCTTGAATCAGCACGGTCTTGCCCACGCCGGCGCCGCCGAAGAGTCCGACTTTGCCGCCGCGCGTGTAGGGCGCCATCAAGTCGATGACTTTGATGCCCGTTTCGAACAGCTTTGGCGTGGGATCTTGGTCCTTGAAATCCGGCGCCGGGCGATGGATCGGCCACTGCGCGGCGGCTTTGACCGGTTCGTTCGAATCGATCGTTTGGCCGAGCACGTTGAAAATGCGACCGAGCGTACCTTCACCAACCGGCACGGTAATCGGCCCTTCGGTGTTGGTCACGGCATCGCCGCGACGCAAACCATCGGTCGAGCCCATCGCTAGGCATCGCACTTGATTGTTGCCGAGTTCATCCTGCACTTCGAGCACGAGATCGCGCGCCTGCATGGCGGTACCGCCCAGTTCGGTTCCGGCGACGGTCGCGTGACCATTGCTTCCCGCTTGCGCGTCTTCGTTGACGCGAACGCGCAAGGCGTCATTGATTTTCGGTAGCGTGTCAGCCGTGAATTCGACATCGACGACGTTTCCAAGCACTTGGGCAACTTTACCGGTGGCAGCCATAATTATCCCTTTACCAGAGCTTCTGCGCCGCCGACGATTTCGAGGAGCTCCTTCGTAATCGCGGCTTGGCGGGCGTTGTTCATTTGAATTGTGAGTTCGTCGATGAGCTTTCCGGCGTTCTCGGTCGCGTTATTCATCGCGAGCAACTGCGCAGCGAAGAAGGCCGCATCGGTTTCGAGGATGGCCGAAAAGATCGTGAACTCGAGATACTTGGGCAGCAAGCGCGAGAGTACGAACTCCGGCGACGGCGCGAATTCTACGGCGCCGCGCACTTTGTCATCCGTAGGAGCGGCGTCACCAGCGTCTCGCAGGTCGTCCGGTGTAATCGGCACGAGTTGCCGCACTTCGGGCTTTTGCGACATCATCGAGATCAGCTTCGAGCTAATCAAGGTGATATCCGAAATCTTGCCGTTGACGAAATCCTCGGTGACCGTATGCGCAACCTCGCGTGCGACGTCGAGCTTCGAGGGCACGTTGATCGCCCACGAGGGACGATCGGTATTGCCCATCCGGCGAACCGCGTTACGCGCCTTGACGCCTACCGTGTACCACGCGACGTCCTTATGATCGCGCAGATACAGCTCACCGGCGCGTATCACGTTCGAGTTGAACGCGCCCGCCAGTCCCTTATCGGCGGTCATGAGAATCACGCCGGAGGGTGCGCCCGCGTTGCCGGGTTTCATAAACGGATGATCGACGGTCGATACCGCCGCCATCAAGTCGCGCAACATCTCCGTCAGCGTATCGGCGTACGGACGTGCTTCCTTGCGCGCCTGCTCGGCGCGGCGAATCTTCGCGGCAGCAACCTGCTTCATCGCCTTGGTGATCTGCTGCGTATTCTTCAGCGAGCGTATCCGCTCGCGAAGATCCTTGACGCTCGGCATTAGAAGGTCTTGTTGAACTCCGTCAACGCTTCATTGAGCTTCTGCTTGTTCTCATCCGAAAGCTGACCGCTCGACGCAATAGCTTCCGGCACCGCGGCGTACTTCTGATGGAGAAAGTCGATAAAGCCCTTGGCCCAATCTTGCAGGCGCGGCGTGGGAACGTCGTTCACAAAGCCGTTGGTCGCGCCGTAGAGCAGCGCGACTTGATCTTCCATCGCCATCGGCTGATACTGCGGCTGCTTGAGCAGCTCGGTGAGCTTCTCGCCGCGCATCAATTGGTTTTGCGTGGACTTGTCGAGGTCGCTTGCAAGCTTCGAAAACGCCGCGAGGTCGCGATACTGGGCAAGCTCGAGTTTGAGCTGACCCGCCACCGACTTCATCGCCTTGGTTTGCGCCGAACCGCCGACGCGCGAGACCGACAAACCGACGTTGACGGCCGGACGGATGCCTTGGAAAAACAGCTCCGGCGTCAGGTAGATCTGGCCGTCGGTGATCGAGATCACGTTGGTCGGAATGTAGGCGGAGAAGTCGCCGGCCTGCGTTTCGATGATCGGGAGCGCCGTCATCGAGCCGGCGCCAAGATCGTCGGAAAGTTTCGCCGCACGCTCGAGCAAGCGTGAGTGCAGGTAAAAGACGTCACCGGGATACGCTTCGCGTCCCGGCGGACGGCGCAGCAAGAGCGACATCTCGCGATACGATTGCGCGTGCTTGGTGAGATCGTCGTAAATGATCAGGACGTCTTTTCCGCCGTACATCAGCTCTTCGCCCATGGCGCAGCCGGCGAACGGCGCGATCCAGCGCAGCGCGGCCGCTTCCGAGGGACTCACGGCTACGATGGTGGTGTACTCCATCGCACCTTTTTGCTCGAGCACCTGCGCCAGCGCCGCGACGGTCGAATTCTTCTGACCGATCGCGACGTAGATGCAGAAGACATTCTTGCCTTTTTGGTTGATGATCGTGTCGATCGCGATCGCGGTCTTTCCAGTCGAACGGTCGCCGATAATCAATTCGCGTTGACCCTTACCGATCGGAATCAGCGCATCGATCGCGCGAATACCGGTGGGAAGTGACTGTTTGACCGCCTGCCGCTGCACAACGCCCGGCGCGACGTTTTCGATCGTGCGGAATTTCTTGGTATCGACCGGGCCTCTCCCGTCAATCGGCTGACCCAGCGGATTGACCACGCGACCGAGCAGCGCTTCACCTACCGGCACTGACGCGATGCGTCCAGTGCGGCGAACCGTGTCGCCCTCTTGGATCGCTTCGTCATCACCCATGATCACGACGCCGACGTTGTCCTCTTCGAGGTTGAGCGCGACGCCTTGCACGCCGTTACCGAACTCGACCAACTCCGACGCGCGCACGCCTCGCAGGCCGTAAACGCGCGCGAGATTCGCGCCGACCTCGATCACGGTACCGACTTCGTCCTCTTGGACGCCGGCATTGAAGCTCGCGATCTGTTGTTTGAGGATTCCCGCAATTTCGTCTGCGTTGATCATGTTAGTTACTTCCAAAGAGAGTACGTGTGAGTTCTTCCAGACGCCCGGACACCGAGCCGTCGATCACGCGATCGCCCATCGCGATGCGCACGCCGCCGATGAGCGACGGGTCTACCGTAACGCTGGCTTCAAATTTCTTCCCGAAGGTGCGCTCGAGACGATCGACGAGCGCGCGAATATCGCCGTCACTGAGCTCGCGCGCGGTCATCACGACGAGCGGTTCCACGCCACGTGCGGAGCGCGCGATCTTCCCGTACTCGGTCACCAGCTCTTCGAGCAGCGTCTCGCGGCGTTTGCGAACGAGCAAGAGCAGCGCGTGCAGCGGGATATCGTCGACTTTTCCGTTCAGCGATTGGAGCAACGTCTGTTCTTTCTCGGTGCGATTGACGACCGGCGAAGTGAAGTATCGAAGAATCGCCGGGTCGCTGTGGATCGTGTCCAGGATCGTCTGCAGCTCCGATCCGACCCGCTCGACGCTACCCGCGTCCGAGGCGAGGGAGAAGACGGCGGTCGCGTAGCGGCGTGCCAGCGTTTCATTAGCCACGGCTCACCTGCCCGAGAAATTCTTCGAGTAGCTGCGCGTTCACCGCAACGTCGATTCGTTGGCTCGCGCTGACGCGTGCGATGTCGAGGGCTTTGCCGGCAAGCGCCTCACGCAACTGCTCGCGCGCTGCGCCGCGGGCCCGTTCGAGCTCGCCTTCCGCATTGCGCACCATCCGTTCGCCCCCGTCATGCGCTTCGGTGACGATGGCAACGCGTTCGTGTTCGGCGCGTTCTTTTGCCATTTCGACGATCACCTGTGCGTCGCGCTGCGCGCCTTCGATCTCGTGGCGGAGCAACTCGAGTGCGGCCTTCATTTCGTCGCGATGCCGCTCGGCTTGCGTGATCCGCTCGTTGCTCGCCTTTTGCGCCGCCGTGATGGCCGGCGTGATCCATTGCATCGTCGCCCAAATCAGAAACGCGACGAAGAACACGAATCCGGCGATTTGGCTCCAGAAGGCGATCAGATCGTAGTTCACGCGTGAACCTCCGGCAACACGCGACCGACGATGCCCTCAGCCAGCTCTTGCGCGAGCGCGGCCTCACGCGGACGCACGGCCTCGACCTCTTTTTGGACCTCGTCGTGCGCGCGCTCGACGATGCTCTTCACGCGATCGGCGTATTCGCTCGCAAGCTTGGCCGATTCGTTTCCGCCTTCGTTGCGTGCGACAGCGAGAAGGTGGTCTGACTCGCGCCGCGCGTCGGCTCGAACCGCTTCGGCTTGCGCACGCAGCTGCGTCGCCTCGGCCTGCGCATGATCGTAGTCGTGCGTGAGGCTCTCGATATACTCGCGACGCTTAGCGATGGCGTGCTGCACGGGACGCAAAAAGACCACATACAAAATCGCGTAGAAGACCGCGAAATTGATCAGCTGGACCCAGAACGTTCCGTCCGGCGTGAGAAACATTAGTCGTCTGCGGTTCCTTAGTGTCCGGCCAACGCCTTGGCGACGAGCGGAATGCTCGAGGCGCCGAAGAGGATGAACAGACCCAGGCCAAGCGCGATAAACGCGTTGGCTTCGACGAACCCGACGCCGATGATCAGGAACTGGAGGATGTTCGGACGGGCCTCGGGCTGACGCGCGATCGCTTCGACCGCACGGGCGCTTACCATACCGTCGCCGATCGTCGTGCCGACCGCAAACCCGGCCGCGATGATCGCAAATGCGACGACGCCGACTGCGGCGATGATAGTTTCAGGGCTCAACGTAATGTCCTTTCTCGAGTACTAGTGGTCGTCGGCCAGAGCCAACGAGAGATAGACGATGGAAAGCAGCGCAAAGACGAACGCTTGGAGCAGCCCCACCAAAAAGTTGAAGATTTCTAAGAAGAACGGACCGATCGCTGCTGCGAGCGAGAGATCGAACGCGCCGATCTTGACCTGCGCCGTGATGATCTGAATAACCACGAACAGCAGCAGTTCGCCGACGAAGATGTTGAAAAAGAGACGAGCGGCCAGCGTCGTCGGGCGCAGCACTTCTTCCAAAATGTTCAGAGGCAACATTGCTGGAAACGGCGTCACGAGATGCTTGTAGAAACCCAGGCCATTCTTGCGAATCCCGCTGACCTGAATCACCACGAAGACTAAGACCGCTAACGCGCCCGCGGTGTTGATATCTGCGGTCGGGGAGCCGCCGAACGGCAGGTGCAGCGGCTCCTTGAACGGGAACGCGCCGAACTCGTTGAGGAGAAAGATGAACATCGCAAGCGCGATGAAGAAGGGCACGTACGGCTCACCTTGCTTGCCGAGCGATCCGTAGGCGAGATCCGCAAAATAGTTGATGACGCCTTCGACGAACGTCTGACGCTTATTGACGAAGGCCGAGCGATACGAGGCGCCGATCCAGGCAAAGAGAGGTAACGTCACCAACATGACGACCCACGTCGTCAAAATGGTGTCGGAGTGCACGGTACCGAGAGGTCCGGGGAAAAGATGCCAGACCGCGTGTTGTCCGATTTGCACGGTTGCTAAATGTTTCTCTCTTACCTTAACGGTCGCGCGCTACGCGAACGGCGTAAAGCGCAAGGGGTATCAAAAGGCCGGCGATATACAAAAGGCAGCACCACCAGGGTCCGACCGCCGCGATCGCCACCGCGACTATAGCGAAGACCCCGACCCGGGATAAACTACTTAAGACGAAGGACTTGGAGGCACCGGATTCCGCCAGCCGTTCTCCCGCAGCGCTCAGAAGCCGGAGATTGAGATAGCCGCAGAATAGGCCTACGGCTATGGCAAGAATGGCAAACGGTATCGCGCGGGCGAGAGGTACGTACGTCACTTCGGCTTATTTTCCCGCCTGAAGCAAGGCCTTGGCCGCAAGCGCACCACCGGCGATAACGCCGGCAAAGAGACCCGCCACCGTCCACAGTGCAAATCCGGTCCAATGCGCGAGCGCAAGGCCACCGGCAAATCCGAGAAGCACGAGCGTAGCAAAGGTTGATCCTGCCGTCAGAGCGACCTTCATACTAGAGGTATACCATGGGAATGTTCACCACGATCCTCGTCGCGGTCGACGAATCGCAGGCAGCCGGAGAAGCCGCCGCCCTTGCCGCGCGACTCGCCGCCGAAGATCACGCCGGCGTACTGCTCGTCAACGTCGTCGACGTGGCCAAGCTCATCTCGGTTGCGGGCTACGACACGCCCTATCCGGTCGAAGCGGTCCAGATGCTGCAGACGGCGGGCCAGCAACTCCTCGACGAGATCAAGGCCGCAAATGCATCGAGCGGCGTGAAGATCGCCACCGCGATCGGCGAAGGCGATGCGATCGACGAGATCGTGCGGCTCGCTGACGAAAACGGCGCCGGTTTAATTTGCATCGGAACCCATGGGCGCACCGGTCTCGCGCGGCTGTTCGTCGGCAGTGTTGCCGAGGGCGTAGTACGTCGCGCTGACGTTCCGGTGTTAGTCGTTCGCCCGGCTTCAGAGAACGGCGGCAGCAAAGGGCTCGGGAAACCGTCCGCCGCGAAGTCGCGCGAGTAGCCATGCGACGATGCGCGGCGCGGCGTGACCATCGCCGTACGGATTGACCGCCCGCGCCATGCGCGCGTACGCGTCGCGATCGCTCAGCAAGCGACTCGCCGCCGAAACGATCGCTGCACGATCGTGACCCACGAGCTCGAGCGTTCCGGCTTCGAGGCCCTCGGGCCGTTCCGTTTCTTCGCGCATTACGAGCACGGGCTTCCCGAGCGTCGGCGCTTCCTCTTGTAAGCCGCCTGAATCGGTCAGCACAAAGGTCGCCGCTTTTACCGCCACGACCATCTGCGCGTAGTCGATCGGATCGACGAGCGTCACGCCCTCGATATCGCCGAGAATCTCATAGGCGATCGGTCGCACGTGCGGCGACGGGTGCACCGGCCAGTAGATCTGCGCGCGTAGCGGCAATTGCGCGATCTCGCGCATCGCTTCACACATCTCGCGCATGTACGGATGATTTTCGCGCCGGTGCGCAGTCACGAGAATGATCGGCCGCTTCGGATCGAGCTCGTCCAATCGCGGAGGCGGGGAGAGATCGGTGCGCCGCGCGGTTTCCAAAAATGCGTCGATTACCGTATTGCCGGTGACGATGATGTCGTCCGCATCGACGTGCTCCTGTAAGAGATGCTCGCGGGCCAACGGCGTCGGCGCGAAATGATACGAGGCAATCGTCCCGGTCAAACGCCGGTTCATCTCTTCGGGAAACGGCTGCCGCATGTCATGCGTGCGGAGGCCCGCTTCCACGTGAGCCAAGGGAATGCCTGAATAGAACGCCGCCAGCGCGCCGCACAACGTAGTGGTGGTGTCGCCTTGCACCATCACCATCGCGGGCTTTTCCGCGCGCAGAACCGGCTCGAGGCCAGCTAGAATCCGCGAGGTGGATGGCCACAGCGTTTGGCCCGGCAGCATCAGGTCCAAGTCGTGATCCGGCTTTACTTCGAAAGCCTCCAGCACCTGGTCCAGCATCTCGCGATGCTGCGCGGTCACGCATACGGTGACGTGGAATTTGTTGGGATGTTCGCGCAGACTGCGAATCACCGGGCAGAGCTTGATCGCCTCCGGCCGGGTACCGAAGATCAACAGAATTTTGTGCATCAGCAGGGGCGCTGAGTGGAAGTCGTCTACTTGTGCCGGTAGGTGATTCGTCCCTTCGTTAAATCGTAGGGCGAAAGCTCGAGGGTGACTCGATCGCCGGCCAACACGCGGATACGATTGCGGCGCAGCTTGCCGGCCAAATGCGCCAACACC
>PMUE01000298.1 GCA_003167055.1 Vulcanimicrobiota bacterium
CGCGTGCTTGAAAATCCCGCGATGCCGGTCGAGTGGGGCGTGAACAAGCCGGGCATGTCGGCGAGTGAAGCGTTGACAACGGTTCAAGCGGAAGACGCGAAGGCGCAGTGGTTGCTCGCCCGTGACAGCGCCGTGCAGCACGTCCGTCTACTGCAGGACTTTAACGTCCACAAACAGATCATCAATCGCATTTTGGAACCGTTTATGTGGCATACGGTCATCGTGACAGCCACGGAATGGGACAATTTCTTCAATTTGCGACTCGCGGAAAATGCGCAACCTGAAATTCGCGTCGCGGCGCAGCACATGCGCGCGGCCATCGACGGGTCGAAGCCGGCGCCGGTGGCGATAGGCGAGTGGCATCTGCCGCTGGTCCAAGACGATGAACGGTCGATGCCGATCGAGGAATTAAAGAAGGTCAGCGCCGCCCGCTGCGCACGCGTTTCCTATCTCACCCACGACGGTAAACGCGACATCGAAAAGGATATCGAACTGTGCGAGCGCCTGCGGAGTGATCGGCATTTAAGCCCCTTCGAGCACGTCGCCACGCCGAGTAGTGAGGCGGATTTGCACGCCAACTTCCGTGGCTGGGTGCAGATGCGCAAGGAGATCGAGGCCTAGTAAATCCCCCGAGCCGCGACGCCTCCCGGTCGTTCATACTTTGAAGCTCTCGTGGATATCGACCTAATGTTAGTGCCCGATTCTTCGGCATCTGGACATTAAGGCCCAGCGCGCTGCCGCGATCTTGCAAACCCGCTGATAAATGTGCGATAAAGATTTCCCCGGACACCGATTTGCCGCGGCTCCGGTAAGAAATTTACCGTCAGTGGGGTTACGGGCGTGGCGCTCTACGCGGAGCCTCGAGCGTTTCTGCTCGAGGAGGAATTTCCTCACAGCTCGCCGGAGGCGCTTGCGCTCCGGCAGGTCGCGGACAACGGCGTCGATGATCCGCCGGCAATTCGCGCGGTCGATCGCCTTCACGAAAGTGCGGTTCGGCTTAGTGCATCGGACATACACTTGGAGCCGACCCTTGCCGGCGGACGCGTACGACTTCGCGTGGACGGTATTCTGCGCGAAATCGAGCAGCTGCCTCGGGAGCTCTTTCATCCAGTAGTTTCGCGGGTCAAGCTCCTCGCCGCCATGGATATTGCGGAACGACGACTTCCGCAAGACGGGCGGTACCTCTTGGACCGCGGCGGCCGTAATCTGGACGCGCGCGTCTCATCGATGCCGACGATCGCCGGTGAGAAGCTCGTGATCCGTTTGCTCGATATGCAGGCGCAGGTGCCCGGGCTCGCAGCGCTCGGCATGGGCGTAGCGATGCTCGCTCGGTATCGCCGCGTGATTCACGCAGCGCACGGATTCATCGTCGTATGCGGTCCAACCGGAAGCGGAAAAACGACGACGCTGTACGCTTCGCTTGCCGAAAGAAACGTGGACGGACAACACATCTGTACGGTGGAGGACCCCGTTGAAGTGCAGATGACAGGCGTCGCGCAAGTTCAGGTAAACCCGAAGGCAGGTTTGACATTCGCTTCGGCGCTGCGCGCCTTTCTGCGTCAAGATCCCAACGTTATCATGCTTGGCGAGATGCGCGACGCCGAGTCGGCGGGCGTCGCCATGTCCGCTGCTCTTTCCGGACAGCTCGTCATGACAACGCTTCACGCGAGCGATGCACCACGCGCCATCGAACGTCTTGTCGAGTTCGGACTGGATCGCCATACGCTCGCGGCCGGCTTGTCAGCCATCGTGTCGCAGCGGCTTGTTCGGCGTCTCTGCCTGCACTGTCGATCGAAAGGTTGCGCACGTTGCGACGGATCGGGCTATCGTGGGCGCATCGCGATCTTCGAATACTTTCCGATGACCAGCGACGTTCGCTCAGCTGTGGCCCGCTCGCAGACCGCCGTCGAGCTTGCTGGGCTGGCAGCGCGCTCCGGATACGAGCCGATGATACGCGAAGGATTTCAACTCGTCGCGCACGGTGAAACCAGCCGCAGCGAACTGGAGCGCGTTCTCGGATCGGGTAACAGCGAATGACTGCGGCGCTCCCGAGTATTCGGTTGACAGACGTTTTGCACGTCGGGTCGCAACGGGACGCGTCCGACATTCACCTGGTGCCAGGGCTCGCTCCGGCGTTACGCGTCGATGGCGAGCTTGCGTTTCTGAGCGGCTCCCCGCTCACTGCGCAAGAGACGTCAGATATCGCCCGTGCGCTCTTGGAAGCGGAAGGGTTTGGCCGACTCGAATCGGGATTCGACGTTTCCGCGGCGCGGGTTACCGATGAGGGGCTTGTGCTGCGCATTCACGGGTTTCGCAGTTCGCAGGGCTGTACGCTGGCCATCCGTCTGCTCAACAAGCAAATACCAACGCTGGAGTCGCTGCATCTTCCCCCGGTCGTCGCAACATTAGCTCAGCGCGATCGTGGGCTGGTTATCTTTGCCGGACCCACGGGAAGCGGAAAGTCCACGTCGCTTGCCGCGTTGGTCGCCGGTCTGGATGAAACGAGAACACGGCGCATCATCACGATTGAAGATCCGATCGAATACCGCTACCAGTCCGGTCGATCTCTGATCACCCAGCGCGAAATCGGCAGAGATGCGCCGTCGTTCAGCTCCGCACTGCTCGGTGCGCTACGCGCCGATCCCGACGTGATCGTGCTCGGTGAGATGCGCGAGATTGCCGCGATGCGCGCGGCGCTAACCGCGGCTGAAACGGGGCACTTAGTGTTGACGACGTTGCACACGGGAAGCGCCGTCCAAACGATTGAGCGGATCGTCGACGCATTCAGCGGTTCAGAGCAGGCGCAGGTACGATCCCAGCTCGCACAGTGCCTAAGCGCCGTCGTCTGTCAGCGCCTCGTTGCGCGAAAGCACGGTTCCCGACGGCGCGCGGCGGTCGAAGTGTTGTTGGTCAACGATGCGGTGCGTGCCATGATTCGGGAATCGCGAACGCATCTTATTCGAAACGCGATGACGACCGGCCGTCAACTCGGCATGCAGACGCTGGAGCATCACTTGACGGAACTTGCTCTGGGCAACGAGATCGACGCCGAGACCGCGCGCCGCTCGAGCGAGAACTAAAGACAGTGGCGTCGATCTTTGCCTATACGGCTCGCAACGGTGACGGACGATTCGTCGCGGGTTCTTTGCATGCCGAGAACCGCGAGCAAGCGCTGGCGCACCTTCGCACGCGCCCGCTCTTCGTGACGTCGCTATCAGCGACGGATAGCGCGACGGGCGTCGTGGGCTCCATCGTGACGGCATGGCCGATATCGGGTGCGGCCCGCTCCGCATTCTTTCGTTCCTTCGCAACGTTGATTCGTGCCGGTGTCCCTATCCGTCGAGCCCTTGATGTCGTGATAGGTAGCTGTCGCGACGCGCGTTTGCGCGAGGCACTGCGATCGGTTTTAAGCGATATTGAGTCTGGCAGCGAGCTGTCGACCGCGATGTCACGGCGTCCGCGCGAATTCCCACGGCTCTACGTGGCGTTGATTCGTGCCGGCGAGTTGAGCGGCGCGCTAGATGAGATCCTGGAGCGGTTGGCAGCCCTGCTCGAGCGTCATCTGGCAGTTCGCAAGCGCGTCCGCTCGGCCTTGGCGTACCCGCTGATCGTCGCGTGCGCGGCGCTGTCGCTCGTCCTGTTTCTGGTTGGAAGTACCGTTCCGGCGTTTGCATCGATGTTTGCTGAAATGCGAGTCACGCTGCCTTGGTCAACCCGGGCACTGATCCTCGCAGGAAATGCGTTGAGGAGTCCATCGGCGTGGCTTGTGCTCGCGGCCGTTCCGCTTGTGGTCGTGGCCCTTTGGCAGGCAGCGCGCCGCACCGAAGCGATGGCCATTCGGATCGATCGATGCTCGCTCGCTACGCCGGTGTTGGGTGGTATTCTTCGGAAGGCGGTCGTAGCGCGCTTCTCGCGCACCTTGGGCACGATGCTGCGCTCGGGAGTGCCGCTACTTGACGCCCTCGATGCGGCGCATGACGTCGTGGAGAATGTGGTGTATTCTAGCTTCACGCGAGAACTCGGTACGGCGCTCCGCGAGGGGACACCGATTGCGGAGGCTCTACAACGGAGCGGACTCTTTGACGGCCTCTTTCTGCAGCTGGTCCGGGTTGGCGAGGAGACGGGGACGCTGGACGCGATGTTGTTGCGTATCGCTGACTACTATGAACTGGATGTAGAAACCGCGGTGGCCGCGCTGGGAAGCGTCGTGGAGCCCGTCTTGATTATCGGGCTTGGAGCGCTCGTCGGCGTGATCGTAGCCTCAATTCTGATCCCTCTCTACTCAATGATCGGGAGCATCAAATGATTGCATGCGATTCTGAGCGCGAGCGTACGATCCGGGAATACCGCTATTTGTGCTCGCGAGCAGCAAGAAAATTCATGCGCGACGGCATCGACCGCGGAGACCTCGAGCAAGTTGCCGCGATAGGATTAATCAAGGCCACCGACCGCTTTGACCCGAGTATAGGCACGCCGTTCGAGGCGTACGCGTGGATGCTGGTTCTCGGTGAGTTGATGCACTACGTACGGGATAGCGAACGGGCCGTGCGAGCGCCTCGCCGCGTCCGTGAACTCGATCGCCGATGTGGCGCGGCGGAGCGGGAGCTATGGGCTCGCCTCGGGCGTGAACCGAAAGCCGCGGAGCTAGCGCAATACCTCGGCGTCGCGGAAGATGAATTCCGCGAAATGCTTCGCTATCGTGACGAAGGCGTTCCGGTATCGGTTGAGGCCTTGCGTCCCTACGAGCAGCTTTCGCTTTCTTACACTATCGATAGTCAGCTGGATCGCGTGCTTATCGAAGCGGAGCTTTCGCGTCTCTCGAGCGTGGAACGAGCGATTCTTCGCGAGATCTACGAGAATGATACACCGGTTGGTGAGATTGCAAAGCGCCTGGGTTACTCGCGGCGACATGTTACGCGATTGCATCGTGTAGCGCTACAAAAGCTTCGGCCGCACACGCGTCCCATCAGCGCCTAGCCGTGGCACTAGTATCCGTTGAAGGCGTAAGCTGGAAACGGAGAGCGGATGTCGCGTACGGACGAGCGTGGGTTTACACTGATCGAGATGATGATCGTCGTAGCGATCATCGCCATATTGGTGGCAATCTTGGTTCCAAATTTCATGCGCGCTCGCGCTCAAGCGCAAACGGCTGCTTGCGAGGCAAATCTCAAAGAGATTGCAACCGCGCTCGAGGAGTACCAGACCGATCACGAGGCCTACCCTAACGTTACGAGCGCGACGAACGTCACTTCGACCGACCCGAACCTTGGCCAGTACCTGCGCCAAACGCCGCTCGATCCGGTCGATCCGACGGGCTTCTATCAGTACCAGGTCGCGAACTATAACACCGGAACCGCAAGCTACACGATCATTTGTCCGGGCCAACATGATCCCGCGACGCTAACGGCGATCGGTGGTGGGACCTCGGCGACGCACATTCAGTATGCGTCGGGAACGGGGTTCACTGCGGTCGCGAGCCAATAGTCGATGATCGCATTTGCGGCATCGGCGTTCATGGCCGGCCTGGCAACAAGCGTCGGCCCATGCGTAGCGCCGCGATATTTGGCCCTCGCATCGCTCGTCGCGAAGACCGACACGCGACGACGATGGATGCGCGTCATGTGCTTTATCGTAGGGCTCATGTTGAGCTACGGCCTGCTCGCTACGACGGCTTCGTTGCTCGGTGCCATTGTCGCATTATCGCCGTTCGTATATCTCGCCCTCGCACTGAGTTTTCTCGTCTTTGGTCTGCGGGCACTCACGACGCACGAGTCTTCTTCGCATCAATGCGCTCGATCGTCCGCGGGTTCGGCAGTTCTGACCGGCGGAACGCTGGGCCTGGTATTCTCGCCGTGTTGCGCGCCTGTCGTCGGTATGATGGCGAGCATGGCAGCCGCTTCCGGCTCGCTCGTTGCCGCGCTGGCGGGAACGTTTGCATTTGCGATGGGTCACGTCGCGCCGCTCGTAGCGATCGGTCTCAGCCTAAAGATTGGTGACCGTTTGCGCTTTCCGCATGCGCTCGAGGACGCGACGGCGACGACCGGCGCCGGACTTGCACTCGCGCTCGCGTGTTACTACGGGATTCTCGCGTGATGGCACCCGCGAACACGCTACGCAGGCTTCTGCTGGTTGTGACCGCGCTGCTGCTCGCAGCACCGCTACTTCGGCCGGCGATGTCGTCCGCGCTTGTGACGCGTGGCGATGCGTTACTTTTCGCGCGTGATGCTCGCGCCCGTGCAAAGTACGCCTTAGCCCTGCGCTTCGACCCAGGAAACACCGTCGCCGCGGATCGCTACGTGTTTTCCGCATTTCTGTCTCGGAAGCCGAGTCAATTGGAAGACGCGGTTGGAGTGGCCGGCGCCGTCCTGCGTAAGCGCCCTAATGAAGCGATCCTGCGAATGGATCGCGCGCTCTGCCTGCAGCTGTTGAGGCGATATGCGCTCGCGGCTCGAGATTTTGAGCTGGTTGGTCGTGAACGCCATGACGTTCAGGCGCTAGCCCTCGCCGCCGCCGATCAAAGACTGGGCGGAAACGCCGCCAAAGGCCGGCAGCTGTTACTCATTGCTGCGACAATCGATCCTCACTATATGCCGGTAAGGGTCGCGCTGGAGCGGGACCGCCGATGATCCCGCATGCCACGTTATGGCTTTTTGCAGTGGCGTTAGGTACGCTCGCGGCTATTGCTCGAGCGCGAAATAGGACGGTGACATTCCGCCGCACAAGCGTCGTGGCCCTTACGCTTGCCGCACTCGCGATGATCGTCGTCGGTGAAGAACGCGAAGCGCCGGTCGCCGTTGGTGTTGCGCTGGTGCTGGCTTGTGTGATTGTCTGCGCAGCAACCGACCTTGCAACGGGTCTGATCTTTGACGTTGTTACCGCCGCGAGCATCCTGATGATTCTGCTCTACGCTTCTGCCACAAGGAGCCTGACAACGAGTGTGTTGGGAGCGTGCGTCTGCGCCGGCTCGCTGCTCGCCCTCTACGTCGCTTCCCGCAAGCGCGGGATCGGATTTGGGGATGTAAAGCTCGGCGCGGTCATTGGCGCGGGGTGCGGCGCCGAGCTGGGCATCGGCGCGATTGGATCTGCATTTGTGGTCGGCGCCCTTTGGGCTGCGCCACTTCTTTTATCGAGGCGTGTTCTGGCGAGCGATCGCGTCGTCTTTGCGCCGTGTTTGGCGCTAGGTACGTTGGGCTTCCTTGCCTTTGCGTCGTTGCGCGGTCATGGGTGATTGGAAGATGCTCCCGCTTGGGATCGATGTGGGATCAGCGCGGGCGCGAATTGCCTGCGGCGAAGCGAATCGCGACGGCGCGGTGCGGATTCGGGCGATCGTCGCGCGCGATGTTCCCGACGACGCTGTAACGCCACTGCTCGTCGAAGAACCCGAGCTAGTCGCGGCCGTCATCGAAGAGATGCTCGCGGAAATTGGGACGCGAGAACGCCGCTGCGTACTCGCCATCGGGGCGCCCGCATGCATTCTTCGGACCGTACGATTCCCCAAGATGAGTTGGCCCGAACGCTTACGCGCATCGCGATTCGAGGCTGCGCGCTTCGCCGGCTGGGACCTGGAGGAGGCCGACTCGATCGTGCGCTTGCACCCGCTCGACCGCGCGGCAGGAACGTTCGCCATCGGGGTCACGCGAGCTAAGAGCATCGACTCCCGCGTGCAGACGGTTCGAATTGCGGGGCTGCGAGCGGTGGCGATCGACCACGACGCATTTGCAATGCGGAGGCTTTTCCCGGAATGCGATGCGATCGTCGATGTCGGCGCGGAACGGTCGAACGCGCACTGTTTCGGGGCCGCAGGCGTGACATCGCTGGTGGCACAAGTCGGAGGTTCCGCGATTACGCGCGGTATCGCGGCCGAGCTCTCGATCGACGTGCCGACGGCAGAGCGTCGCAAGCGCATTCTCGGATGTGCCGGCGCAGGCATAGCCGCGAGTGAAGAAGTCGTTGCCGCGATTGCGGCGCTGATCGAGCTCGCGCGCACGCGAGCAACGATCGGTCGAATAGTCGTCACTGGGAACGGTGCACGCTTGCCCAACTTCGCTCGCGCACTGGAAGAAGCGACAGGCGCTGTCACGGAGATGCCCGTGCCCGACATTCTTCACACGGCGGAATATCCGCAAGATGTAGTGCGGGTAGCTTCGCCGGATTGGGCACTGGCGGCAAGTCTAGCTTCGTGGGGTGTCGCTGCATGATGCGCTTCAACTATCTGCGAGATAGCGCTCCCGAGATGTTCGAACATCTTCGCCCAAGTCGGATTCCTGAGTCGCTGCGGACGCCGCTCGCAGCGTTCGCGACGATGGCGATCGTCGTTGCCGCGTGGTGGGTCGTCGAGCAATTGCTGCTGACCCAAGCGCAGAGCGAGCTGCAGGCACAATCACTGCGTTTGCGCGCGAGTCAGGTCGCACTCGCCGACCTGAAGTTGCGTAAGACCCGCGTCGAGCAACTGCTAACGATCGACACGCGACTGCGGGACATCCGCCGTTCGGGAGCGGTTTTATCGAGTCGGCTTGCGGATATCGCGAACCACGTGCCTGCGCGGGCGTGGCTAACGAGCATCGCGCACGTCGATAGTGGTCTTCAAATCGACGGCCGTGCCGAAGGGCTCGATGGCCTCAGCGACACCGTGGCGGATCTCATGTCGAGTTCGAGCGCGGCATCGCCCGATCTCGTTCGAGCGAGCAAAGAAGACCGCGATCGTACCGGGACGATCATCGCCTTCGAAGTGCGTGTGGGAGACCATCCATGAGACTGGCCGGCGGTCTTTCGATGCAGGCCGGCGTCCGGATCGTGTGGATGCTGACGACGACGTTATTTCTGGGCGGCGGGGTTGGCTTGGTGTGGTGGCCAGCCTCCCAGACGATCGCTGCAACACAATCTCAAGCGAAGACACTTTACGATGAAGCTAATGAAAACGAAGCCGAGATTCGCCATGCAGCAGAGTTACGTTCGCTTGGGAAGCAAATGGCAGACGATGTCCGCGCGCTTTCTGGGCAGGATTCGCAGAGCGCGGTAACCGCGACGACCTTGGCGTTACTCGACCGCGAAGCGCGGGCGTTTACGATCGACGTGCGCTCGATCGTGCCGGCGCAGTCTGCAACATCGCCAAGCGACGAGAGCCGTGTGTTGGCCGGCGTACCCATCGAGATCGACGCACGCGGCCAGTTTCGCGATCTGCTGGCATTTGTGTCGGATATCCCACGACACGACGTGTTGATTGCTTTAAGTGATGTAACGCTTGATGATAGTGACGATCGCTCCCTCAAACCCCAGTTGAATGCGAAAATTCACGCGACCGTTTTCCGCTATCACGGCGTTGCCGAGGAGGAAACACCTCATGCTTCCCGGCCTCTATGACACCGACCGCCGTTCACTCAAGCGTTTCGCCATAATGTTGATCGCCGGTGGCGTCGCGGTGCTCCCGCTTACAACGCAGAGCTCATCGATTGCCGGGGCGGCCGCTGCGCCCGGCGATACCTACGACGCCGGACTCGCGCGGCCGACGCGCTTAACATTTCCCGGCTTTTCTCTTAGCCGTGATCCGTTCGTTCCCACACAAGCGATTCGGGAAAAACTCGAGGCTGGATCAGGCGCCGCACCTACGGGTCTCGCCCCGTACGCCCCTGCTCCCGTCGCCCCAATTGTGCGAGCTATAGTCGTCGGCGACCCGCCGCGCGCGCTCGTCGAGGAAGACGGAACGGTTCGCGTGCTCGCTCTCGGAGATCGGATCGGTACGTTGCGAATCACTGCCATCACGACTGAGGGACTCACGCTTTCCGACGGATCGCATTTACTCTTAGCGATCCCGCGTCAGTGAAGGCGCTCATCGGTGCGCTCCTGTGCCTGCTGTTATCGACATCGGTACTGTGCGCAGCGGAGAATCTGATCACGATTGACGTCCACGACGCGGACATCAGTGATGTGATTACGCTACTTGCTGCCCAATCCGGCGAGAACATTGTCACCGATGAGTCCATCAAGCCGGAGCGCGTCACAATTCACCTTCACAATGTAACGTTCGATCGTGCCCTGAGCGTACTCCTAAGCGCAAACGGCCTTCAGGTCCACCATCTAGGAAACGTTCTGATCGTCGGTTCGGCGGACACGATGAACCGGCGATACGCTGAAAATCAGCCCGAGACCGGCGCGCAAACGGTGGTGCTGCGACTCGCACACGCAAACGCCGACGATGTGGCGAAAGAAATTGCGCCCGCATTACCAAACGGCACCGTGATCGTGCCGGATCGTCGAACCAGCGCGGTTGTCGTCACCGGCGATGGCGACACCGTCGCGCGGGCCCAACGACTGATCGCTGCCCTCGACGCGCCAGCGTTAGGCGGAGGCACCGGGAGTTCAACGCGAGCCTACTCGCTCCGCTACATTAAAGCCGACGATGCGATCAAGGAATTGAAGATGTTGATCGCTGAGGGGACCTACATCGCTGACGGCGAGCACAACGAAGTGATCGTCGACGGTAACGATAACGTGCAAGGCACCGCCGCCTCGCTTTTTGCGACGATCGATCGCCCGAGCCCCCAGGTTATGTTCGAGGTTAGGGTCGCAGATGTGACGCCGCAAAATGACACGAGCAACTTTGGATTGGAGTTCGGCGGCGCAAACCTCCAGGGAACACTGACGCCTGGGTCGACGACTTACGCGTTCACCGGCGCCTCGATTCCCGTGAATGTGACCCTCAATGCACTGATCTCGCTTGGACGCGCGCAGATACTGGCGACGCCAAGGCTCGTGACGCTAAATAACAAGGAAGCCGATCTGCTGGTTGGCGAGACCTACCCGATCGTGTTCAATACGTCAGTTCTCGGTGGACAAAACGTGCAGTTCGTAGATATTGGTGTG
>PMUE01000381.1 GCA_003167055.1 Vulcanimicrobiota bacterium
GGGCTGGCCCGCAAGATCGCCGCGTGCGGGCCGCTCGGCATCAAGACCACGCTGGAGTCCGCACACCTGGCGATCGGCGAGTCCGAAGCGGCGGCGTTCGCCAAGCTGAATGGGCAATTTGGCGGGCTATTCCACACCGAGGACTTCATCGAGGGCCGCACGGCTGAGGCGCAGGGACGTCCCCCCGTCTACCAAGGTAAGTAGGCACAGGCCGGTCCCTGAAAGGCCAGCGGCACGCTGAATGTCAGCGGCGGCCAGTACGCTCCGGCCATGGCTAACTTCGCGGTCAGGCTGGTGCACGGCCCATGCTGGGACCCCTCGCGCCCGATCCGGGAGCAGGACGGCTGGGATGAGCACGCGGCCTTCATGGACGGGCTGGTCGACGACGGGTTTATCATCGTCGGCGGCCCGGTCGGCGCCGGCGAGCAGACCCTGCACGTGGTCGAGGCGCCCGACGAGAGCGACATCACCGCACGCCTGGCCCGGGATCCCTGGGCATCCTCCGGACTGCTCCGGATCGGCACGATAGAGCCCTGGGCGCTGTGGCTCGACAGCCGCCCGAAGCCGCCGCCCGAAGCCGCCGCGAGGACCCGCCCGTCCGGGTCCGTGCCAGGATGACCGCATGAGGATAAACCACCAGGTGGTCGTCTTCGACGAGGCGCACGACGTCGAGGAGGTGATGACCGACAGCCTGGGTGTCGAGATCGGGCCCGGGAGGTTCCGGACGTTGGTCGGCCTGGCCCGACCACTGGTGAGCGGCGCCGCCGGCGGCCAGGCGCTCGAGCGCGGCACCGCCCGGGTAGCCGAGTCCCAGCATCCGTGCGCCCTTGTCGAACGCCTCGCCGGCGGCGTCGTCGCGCGTGCGGCCGATAACGCGCATCTCGGTCGCGGAGCGCACGTCGACCAATTGCGAGTGGCCGCCGGAAACCAGTAACGCCAGAAACGGGTACGGCGGTTCTTCGTCGCCGTCGAGAAATGCGGCAAAGATATGCCCGTGCAAATGGTTGACCGCATACAACGGTTTGTCGAGCGCGAAGGCCAGCGCTTTGGCGCTGGCAACGCCGACGACGAGACTTCCGATCAACCCCGGTCCGCGCGTGACGCCGATCGCATCGACGTCGGCGAAGGTCATGCCGGCGCGACCGAGCGCGTCGTCGACCGCCGCCGACAGCAGCGCGACGTGCTGGCGGCTCGCGATTTCCGGAACGATCCCGCCGTACTTCGCGTGAAAGGCATCTTGGTTGGTCGAGACGCTCGACAGCACGTCGCGACCGTCGCGCACCAGCGCAGTCGCCGTGTCGTCGCACGAGGTCTCAATCCCGAGGATGATCATCTCGTCGGTCCCTCGACTACGCTGCGCTACGCTCGGGATGACAAGGAGGGCGATGCGCTCGGTGATGCAGACGCGCTTGAAGATGCGCTCGGGGATGCACTGGGCGATCCACTTGCAGATCCGCTGGGTGATGCACTGGGCGAGGCGCTCGGCGACGTGCTTGACGACGGCAGCTCGTCGCCATAGAGCACGATCAGCCAGGTTTCGTCTTTCTTGATTTGCAGCGACGGTGCGCCCACCTGGAACGTCAACGTCGTGCCGGTAAGCTTCGACTTTGCATACGAACCGAGGAACGTGTCGCTGACTTTCTTTTTCTTGATGTCCTCGTGATAGAGCTGCACCGCGAAGCCGCGCCCGCCGAGCTGTTCTTTGGGAAGCGTGAAGTCGGCGGTGACGTTGCCGGCAAGCGTCACGTCGGCGTCGGTGCGTAAGCGCAGCGCGACGAGTGCGACGGTGGCGACCGCTTTCGGATCGGGGTTATTCATCTTCGGCGCGTCTTTCGGCAGGCCGGTGATGTGCAGCGTGATATGTGCGCCGCTCGCAGTCGGCGTAGGCGCCGGCGTCGGCGTGAAGAGCGGTGATGCCGAACTCGACGGTGTGGGTGTCGGCGTCGGCGTGGGGGTCGGCGTCGGCGTCGGCGAGGCTGAACCCGAACCGGTCGGTGTGGGTGACGGCGTCACGACTGAAAATTGCAGCGTGCACGAGAAGCCCTGATCTGCCGGACACTTGATGCCGTTCGCGGCGTCGGAAACGAGATACTGAACCTCGTTGCCCGGCGGCGTCGTCGGCGAGCCGGAGGGCTTAGGCGAAAGACCCGCAGGTGTGGCCATGTTGGGCGAGGCGACCGGCGGATTCACGCCGCCCGGCGCCGACGTACCACCACTACCAAAACTTCCTTGACACGCGGATAAGGTAAGCGAAGCGATCGCAAACGCGATGAGGGGGCGTTTCATCCTCGAGTGTCGACCTTTCGCTTTAGCTCTTCGGCAAATTCGCTCACCGAAATCGTGCGTTTCTCTTCCACGGATCGTTCGTTGACGTTAACTGTATTATCGGCAGCTTCTTGTTTGCCCACGACGAGAATGTATGGGACCTTCTGCGTTTTCCAGTGCCGGATCTTGTAGCCCAGCTTTTCGTTGCTCTCGTCGACCGACACACGGAACCCCATTCCGCTCAGACGCGCCGCGACCTCGCGCGCGTATCCCACCTGATTCTCAGAAATTGGCGTAACCACGGCTTGCACCGGCGCAAGCCAGGCGGGGAAAGCGCCGCCATAGTGCTCGATCAAGATGCCGAAGAAGCGCTCGAGCGAGCCGGCGAGTGCGCGGTGGATCATCACCGGCCGGTGATCGAGCCCATCGGCGCCGCGGTATTTGAGTTCGAAGCGCTCCGGTAAGTTGAAATCGACTTGCACGGTGCCGAGCTGCCATTTGCGCCCGATCGCATCGCGCACGTTGATATCGAGTTTCGGACCGTAGAACGCGCCGCCGCCTTCGTCGAGTTGATAGGGCAGTTCGTAACGCTCGAGCGCGCGACGAATCGCATCTTCAGCGATCGCATCGGTGTCGGCGCGCAACGCCTCTTCACGCGTCGAGAGAAAATACTCGAAGTCGGAGAAGCCAAACGCTTTCATCAAGCGCAGCGCTTCATCGAGTGTCTGCTCGAATTCGCCCTGCAATTGTTCGGGGGTGCAGAAGATGTGCGCGTCGTCTTGGGTGAAGCCGCGCACGCGCGTGAGTCCGTGCAGTACGCCCGAGCGTTCGAAACGATAGACCGTGCCGAATTCCGAATAGCGAATCGGCAGCTCGCGATAGCTGTGCGGCTGGCCGCGATAGATCAAGATATGCCCGGGGCAGTTCATCGGTTTGAGGCGAAAGCGCTGCTCCTCCACCTCCAGCGCGCCGAACATGCCGTGCGCGTAGTTTTCCAGATGGCCCGAGATTTCGTAGAGCTTCTCGCTGACGACGTGCGGCGTGACCACGGGCAGATAGCCGCGCTCCCGTAGACCGGTGCGGATGAACTCCTCGATGAGGCCGCGGACGATGGCGCCCTTGGGGTGCCAGAAGACCAATCCGCCGCCCGCGTCTTCCTCTATAGAAAAGAGATCGAGCTCAACGCCAAGCTTGCGATGGTCGCGTTTTTGGGCCTCTTCGATCTGGGTGAGGTAGCCGTCGAGTTCGGCCGGCGTGTGCCAGGCCGTGCCGTAGATGCGCTGGAGCATCGGGTTGTGCTCGTCGCCGCGCCAATACGCGCCCGCCACGCTGGTCAACTTCACTGCGCCGATCTCGCCGGTGCGATCGGCATGACCGCCGCGGCAGAGGTCGGTGAAGTCGCCGATCGTGTACAGCGTGACCGGTTCGCCGTCGGGGATCGCCTCGGCGAGTTCAACCTTGTACGGGTTGCCGGCAAAGCGGGCAATCGCTTCATCGCGCGTGACCGTTTGCCCAGTCATCTCATAGTCGGCCGCGATGATCTTGCGCATGCGCTCTTCGAGGCGCACCAGGTCGTCGGGCGTAAACGGCTCGCCGCGATCAAAATCGTAGTAGAAGCCGTTCTCGATCGCCGGTCCGATGGTCGGCTTAGCGTCTGGGAAGAGCTCCTGGACCGCGTAAGCGAGCACGTGGGCCGCCGTATGACGCAGCGCCGGCAACGAGGCGCCGTTGGAATGGGCATCGGGCATGACTGGGGCCGTTTCGGCAAGGGCCCGTGGCGCTCCTTAGACGGCCCGCATGCGGGCGGCGGTCGTCCTGGGCTTAAGGGACTGATAAGGCGGCTTTAACGCCACTTTAGTTTGCGCGCTTCACGATACCAAGTGTTAGGCGGATTTTCACCGCTGGACTACTCCCACGTGCTTTCTAGGAGTTTTTTCTTGATGCGTAAGACCTTGGCGCTGGCTCTCGCGGCGCTATTGCTTGTGTCCGCAAGTGGACGCGCCCTTGCAGCGACGACCCTGCTGGAGACGGGATCCTCGCTGCTCTATCCACTGATGAATCTTTGGGTAGCCGCGTACCAAGAGTCGAACAAAGACGTGCAGATCACGACGTCAAGCACCGGTTCCGGCACGGGCATCTCGCAAGCCATCGCCGGTGTGGCGCAGATCGGCGCGTCCGACGCTTTTATGGCCGACGCGCAGATGAAGGGCACCCCGATGCTCAACATTCCGCTCGCGATTTCTGCGCAGCAAATTAACTACAACGTGCCGGGGTTGAACACCGTGCATCTCAACCTGTCGGGGCCGGTGCTCGCGGGCATCTATGGCGGGACGATTCAGTACTGGGACGACGCGAAGATCAAGGACATCAACAAGCCGTACGCCGGCAAGTTGCCGCACCAACCGATCGTGCCGATCCGCCGCGCAGATAGTTCGGGCGATACGTTCATCTTCACGCAGTACCTCACGAAGTCCACACCGTCGTGGGCAAACGGACCTGGGTACGGCACGATCGTCAACTGGCCGTCGGTGGCGACCGCCGTCGGCGCGCAGGGTAACGCAGGCATGGTGCAGACCTGTCAAAACACGCAATACTCGATTGCCTACATCGGCGTTGCGTACATCGAGCAGACCGACAAGGCTGGCCTTGGCTACGCCGCGCTCCAAAACCAGGGCGGCAAGTTCGTGCTGCCGACTCCCAAGAACATCGCGGCAGCCGCGGCGGTGACTGACAAGGCCACGCCGAGCGACGAGCGGATCTCGCTCATCTACGGTCAGGGCGAGGATTCGTATCCGATCATCAACTACGAATACGCGATCGTGAATCCGAAGCAAAGCGATTCGGCGAAGGCCGCCGAGGTCAGAAAATTCCTCGACTGGGCGCTAACCGAAGGCCAGAACGCGGGCTTTTTAGACAAGGTGCATTTCCTTCCGTTACCGCCCTCGGTGCTAAAGCTCAGCCGTTCACAAGTCGCAAAGATCGTATAGGAATGCATGGCTGCCATTAATCTGAGCATACGGGACGCCGCGCGAGCGGCGTCCCCTGCAGCATTGCAACGTTCCGGCTCGCAGGCGGCGTTGCGGATTATCACCGGGCTTGCGGCGCTCGTAAGCTTTGCGATCATCTTCCTGATGCTATTTTTCTTAATCGCATACGCTTATCCGGCGATCCGATTTAATGGCCTTGCGTTTTTCAGCAGTCCGATCTGGAACATCGGCAACCAATACGGTAGCGGCGTTACCACGCGCAACGGTTTCTCGGGGCCGCCGGGTGCCTCGTTCGGCGCACTGGTGTTCATCTATGGCTCAGTAGTAACCGCCCTCGGTACGATGGTCATCGCCGTGCCGCTCTCGATGATGGTCGCGCTGGGGCTCGTCTATCGCGTACCGCGCCGCATTCGGCCATTGGCTAACGCGCTGGTCGAGTTGATGGCGGGCGTCCCTTCGGTGGTCTACGGCCTGTGGGGACTGGTCGTGCTCGTGCCGTGGATCGGCGGAGTTCTCGCACCCTGGGTCACGAAGCATTTGGGCGCGATCCCGTTCTTCGGCGGATCGGCCGGTAGCGGCAATGGCTTCGCCGCTGCGGTGTTCATCCTCGCGTTGATGGTCATTCCGATTATGGTTGCGACCACGCGCGACGTGATTTTAGCGCAGTCGGCGTCGCTCTTCGAGGCGAGCATGGCGCTTGGGAGCACGAGTTGGCAGGCGATGACGTGGGTCGTTGTGCCGAGTGTGCGCAAAGGTATCGTCGCGTCGGTGTTGCTCGCATTCGGACGCGCGCTCGGCGAAACGATGGCGGTGCTGATGGTCTGCGGCGCCGCGATCAACACGTTTCCGCAGAACTTTTTCTCGCCGGTGAACACGATCGCCGCGGTGATCGTGTCGCAGCTCGAGTCGGCGCTAACCGATGCAACCGGCATGGCGCAACGATCGCTCGCAGAATTGGCTTGCGTCCTATTCATCATTACCCTGCTGGTCAACGTGATCGCGCGCAGCATTATGCGGGGCGCAGATCGCCGTGAAGGAACCAAGGCATAATGGCAGCGCTAACCGGTGGGCTTGCGCCGAAGTCGTACGTGAGCCGCGCCTGGTGGGCGCTCTCGATCGCGTGTCTGGTAGCCGTGATCGGTATTTTGTTCGCGATCTTCGCCTTCGTGCTCGCACGCGGCGTGCCGGCGCTCAAACCGCAACTCTTCTTTACGCCGACGCACGGCATCGCCGGCGGTCTTTCCAACGCGATTGAGGGCACGCTCATGCTGGTGCTGATCGGCCTCGTGATGGTGATCGTCGTCGGACTCGGCACGGCCGTGTGGACGGTGGAGTTTGCACCGCCGTGGGGCAAAAAAGTCATCCGCTTCATGGTCGACGTGCTCGCGGGCATTCCGTCGATCGTCGTGGGATATTTTCTTTACGTCGCGTTGGTGGAAGAAGCGGGGTGGGGATTCTCGCTCATCGCCGGATCGTTGGCGCTGGCGATTTTCATGCTGCCTTACGTCGTGCGGGCAGCCGACGTCGCACTCACCAACGTGCCGAGTGCGCTCAAAGAAGGCGCTGTGGCGCTCGGCGCGCGCCCCGCGATGGTAGTGGCATCGATCAACTTCCCGTTTGCGCTGCCGGGCATTCTCACCGGCGTCTTGGTCGCGACCGGCATCGGCCTCGGAGAAACGGCACCGCTGATCTACACCGCAGGCTGGTCGAACTACGCCCCGACGCTCGCGCCGACGCATTCTCCGGTCGACTACCTGACCTACGTCGTCTGGACCTACATCAGTCAGCCGTTCGAAGAGTCACACCAGCTCGCATACGCCGCTGCCGCGCTGCTGATGATCTTCGTGTTTCTCACCAACCTGCTCGCGCGCAGCTTCGTCGAGTATAAATTCGGCGGCAACCGCCAACAGTAGAGAGCGCGAAACAGCGCGGCCCCCTCGCCGGTACATGGCGCGAACGAGGGAGGCGTGCCCATGCGGTTTGCATTGGTCCGGCGCTTTTCGGCGCCATATATCCTTGTTATTGTGTGCGCCTGCTCCGCGGCAGCGCCGGTCTCGACGCCTCCAGCCGCCTCGACCCATTTCGTCTCGACGGCGCAAGATGCAGCCGCTGACTACGATCGGGGAGAGTATCACGTAGCAGCGATTCTTTACGGTCAGATCGTCCGGAAAAATTCGGTGAACCCGACGTGTTGGCGGCGTCTGGCAGCAGCTCACTATTTGGCGGGTGAGTACGCGCAAGCGATTCCCGCATATAAGATGGCGTTGCGGTTGCGGCAAGATCAACCGGCTAC
>PMUE01000282.1 GCA_003167055.1 Vulcanimicrobiota bacterium
GACCTGGGGTCGGCTTTGGGACCGCATCGACGACAGGGAATTGCTGGAAGCCATTAAGCGGCATCTGAGCGGATTTGGCATCGAAGAGCCCGTTGAGATCCAGCTTTGCTCATCGCTTCGCGAGATTGAATCAGGCGAGTACTTTTATGAAGCGCTGCTCAAGTTTTCGTGGAAACCGCCGACATTTGGCCCGCGCTACGAAGACTGGCGAGCGGAACGCAAAGCGGCGCTGGAACAGGGCCGAGAGATTTATTTCGTCGGTTCCCTTCGCGACAATTAGTGATTTTTTCAATTGGGGACCCAGGCGGGAGAACTGCCCGTGTTTGATCCACAAGAGGACGTGGTCAATTCGGCAGCGTTGATGTCCGCCTTCGGCCCTTGGCCGTCATTCCACGACGCCGAAGTAGCATCGATCGTGCTGCGGCGTGGGCCGCAAAAGCCGTCTTTGGAATGCGTAATTCACGTCTTTGAGATGACCAGCGACGTCGACGAGCGCGGAAACTTCGTATTGAGGAACCACGTGCTCGTGACTCTACGATTTGACGACATTGTTCTGAACCGTCTGGGCGGTTTCAATCACCAGAACGCGATTGACGGTCTGAGCATCCGACGCTCGGAGCACGGGGATGGTCGATTCTCTGTTGAGATCCCGCCGAACTACGGCTGCGACGTGTCCCTGACTTGCGGAAGCATCGAGGTTGCTGGCGTAGAGCCTTGGTTAGGTTAGTGATTGCGGCCTAAGACGAGCGACGTAGCCGCGAACGCCGCGCTATACTCGGCCGGCGTTGCCGCGGTGAAGGACGGATACTCGCTCGGGTCATCTTTAAAGACCCAGTCTTGCGGATAGATCTCGAAGATCTGCGCGTTATTGTCCATTCCGTATTGGAAGATGTGCGCGATCGTTATGTCGTAGCCGCCCGGGCTGATCGGTGACACGATCGGCTGGAACTCGAATGGCACGACCCCATCGTGGCGCATATAGACTTGGCACCAGTAGATATCTTCGGACTGCGCCATCTGATCGCAGGCCGTGGGAGCCACGTTTGCGCCGGCGACCGGCGTGCCGTCAAAACTGATCCCGAGGTTCTGCGCGCCCATCGCGATGCCGAGGGGTGCGGCCACATCAGCGACCGCATCGGCGTAGCTGTACGCATCGTTCGGATTCGAAGCATCGTACTGCGACACGTAGTTGAGCGAGATCATCAACTGCTTGTCGGTCGTCTGCTGGGCGAGATTGTGGACGATGCCAAGCGTATATGCCAGCCATGCATCGTAGGAGAACGCGGGCGTGGCGTTCTCCCATGCGGTCAGACACGGATGCGGGGTAGTGTTCGCCCCCTCGAGGTGCCCGGGATACGCTTCGACACCGGCACCGATACCGAAACGCATGTAGCCGATGCTGGATGCATAGGGATCGCCGCCGCCGCTGCTATAGTGCGCGACCATCGCGTCGATGAATGCTTTGTAGTCCTTCTCGAACGTTGAATCGAGCCAGTTAGGATACGGCGGTTGATTCGGACATTGGACTTGTCCGACGCCTTCCTGCGTGAAGATCCACGTTGGGGTTTCGGTATTGGTGCAGCACTCTTCGGAAGCATCGGAAAGCAGCAGATTCACGCGCAAGCCCGGTCGCGCGTAGGGCTTGATCAATGTATCGATCGCCGACCAGTCGTAGGTGCCTTTGCTCGTCTCGACGTCGGACCAAACCACGACGATGCTGGCGCCGCAAAAGTCCGGATCGAGTGGTGTACCGGTGCCGGGGCCGAGCACGTACTGCTCGATCTGCTTTTCAACGCCGCCTTCACGATACGGATTCCAAACGTAGATGCCGTGGGGTCCGGTTGCTACGGGAGCGAGCGGGGCGGAACCGGTGCACGACGGCGCGGTCGCGGTGGTGCCGCCGCTCGCAAGCGGCTGATTCACGTGGACCGCGACGGTTTGCGTGGCGCCGTCGCCGATCACGATCTTCTTACAGCTCAGCGTCGAAGTGAGCAATAAGCCGTAGAACGACACGCTCGCCTGTGGTCCCGCGACAGATGACGCGTAGCTGCCGTTACCGGTAGCCATTTTCAACGGACCGTTGAAAAGGTTCGCGCACGAGTTCACGAGCGTCGGCCGGTTATTGATTTTAAACAGCGGCGCGCCGCTCTCAGCGATCGTCACGCTCGAGGTGGTGCACGTCTGCGGCGACGAACCGGCGCACGAAAACTGCACGCTGCTCGGCGTCACCGTGAGCTTGTGCAATGCAGGGGCCGCGAGCGTAACGCTCAACTGCTGCGTCGCCGACGTTGAGTCGGTGAAGGTGATGGTACACGTGCCGGTAAGCGCGCCTTGTCCGTAGGGCGCGATGGTCACCGTTCCGGAGCTGGTGAACGACGAGGGAATGACGCTGATGCCGACGCCGCGCGGCGTGCCGCTGCATGAGACACGCGACTTCGTGAGGCCGGTGAAGCCCGAAACGCTCACATCGACGACATCGGTTTGGCTGTCGATCGTGATGGTCGAGGAGGACGCGAGGCTCGGAGGCGCGACCTTGTTACGCGTGAACGCGAAAGTTCGCACGGTCGCTGCGTTCGCGATGTCGGTGGTGAGCGTTTCGACGCTGTAGTCTACCGGTACGGTTACCGAGCTGCCGTCGGATCCGGTCACGCTCATCGTGCATGCCGACGGCGGTGTTCCGGTTGCAACCGCAATGAAGAGCAGCGGCGCACCTGCGACATCGAGCTGGGCGACGCCGTCGCCGGCGACGGCAATACTGCCGGTTGTATTCGTGCACGACGGATCGGCGTGCGGCGTGTATTGCACACCGGCGACATCGCCTTGCGCCGTAATAACCGCGGACGGATCGCCGGACTAAAGTTCAATTGGGGATGGATTGAGCTCGAACGTCGCTGACGAACTGGAGGGGGACGGAGAGAACCCACTGCTTCCGCAACTCGATAACGCAAAGCAAGCGAGCAACCCTAGAACGCGAACAGCTTTAGGCACCGTTATAGTGCGTACGCCACGCTCTGCTGGAAATACTTCACCGCGAACGTTGGAGCCGGCCTGTCGGCCTTGATGAGGTTCCCGGCTCGCGAACCGCCGACGCGCCGAACGAGATCAGCGCTTAACTCAGTTATGGCTACTTCCGCGTGACTTCTATGATGTTTGGACCCGCCATTCGTGCATTACAGTGCTGACTGACCTCAATGATATACCACGGCGGTTTGCCGGCAGCAGACCCTCGGCCGAACCGAATCCAGCAGTTCCCATTCATGTTGCCGCTGCCGTTGCGCAAAGTTATGTCGACATGGCCACCGTTTGCGCAGCGTACATTTTGGTACGATACGTGAACGCAACCGTTAGGCAAACCTGGTGTAAAAGAAATGTTGTATCCAAGAACCTTAAGCAATACGTCCGCCGCGGCCGGCAGCGGAGCCAGCGCCAGTGCAAAAGCAACCGTGCCAATTAGCGCGCGGTTCATCATCAGGAATACCCCTTTTAGCGCTGGCCGGTCCGTTACCGTTCGCACGTCTCTCTAATCTTTTCCGCGGAAAGCTCTCCGCCGCCTGTCCGAAACCGCTCGTATACTAAGCGTGAAAGTGAGGTAAGCGGAGATGAACGGCTTGATGATCTTCAACAGTTTGAGCGAGGCGATCCGCAACGGCTTTCAGGTCTACGCAGAGTGCCCGGACGGCTACCTCGTGCGTACGCGCACCGAGCGCGGCTGGGCGATGGCAATCGCTCGCGTCCTGCCCTAGCTGGAACGAAAAAAGACCCCGATGGACTCGGGGTCTTGATGGTGTGCGTGGTAGGGATTGAACCTACGACCCCCACCGTGTCAAAGCTGGAAGGGCGAATACTCAAGCAAACCAGAGAGCCCTGAAGGACGCGGAAAGCCGTCGAAATGCGCGGCCACCGGGGGAATAGCAGGGGGAAGATCGCGATGTAAATCGCGACGCCCAGCAGTCAGGGTGTCCCGGGTCGGAATGGTTCGGGATTGTTTATGCCTGGTTGGTGATATTCGAGCATATAGTAGAACAGGTGATCGCGTTCGCACGCAATGCCGAATGATGGCCCCGTAGCGTCCGTGGCCCAAGCGTTCGTGAAGTCCAAGCCAACGTAGAGTTGACCGTTATCGCGATAGAGCGAAACCTGCGCATACCGATACGGCACGTCCGGGAAGCGTGCGGCTTGCCCGTCTGGCCCAACCGCTCGCACGTCATAGCCTCCCAGTGGATCGCGGCTCACGTCCAGATGGCGGACACACGGCGTCACGTCATCCAGATGAACGTGACCTTTCACCTCGATTTTTTGATCGACCAGCGCGGCAGCGAGAATGACGTTCAGCATGTTGATCTCCGCAGCGTGACCACAGGTTTTCGGATTTAGTTGTAAATATAGTCCCGGAAATCATGCGAATTTGGGGCTGCCAAAAATGGGAAAGCCCCGATCTTATCGGGGCTTAAATGGTGTGCGTGGTAGGGATTGAACCTACGACCCCCACCGTGTCAAGGTGGTGCTCTCCCACTGAGCTACACGCACACAGTTTTGCCCTCGCTTCGCGAGGGACGGCCGGAGACTCGCAGACTAGACCAAAGGCCCCCGGCGGCGTCAAACGATTATTCTCGGGGGCATGACGTACCTGCGGGGGAGCGCGGCGTAGAGTCGAAGCGGCGCCTCATGGAGCAAGGGACGTTCGTAGAAGAAGTCTTGCGACTGCCGTCGCCCGCACCGCGTCCACAAGCGCTGGCCTGTTCGGGCGAGCATCTGTGGATCGGATCGTGGGAGACCGACCGCATTTACGGTATCGATCGGGCGCATTTCACCGTCTTCGAGGAGCGCCCTGCGCCGGGGAAGCCGGTGAGTCTGGTCGCGGTCGGCGAGGAGTTGCGCGGCGTGCTGAGCGAGGGCGGCGACGACGATCATCGCTTCATCCGCCGCTACATTCCCGGCCACGGCTTCAAAGAGCGCGACAAGCTCGCATGTCCGGACGATACGGGATCGTTCCTTGCCTACGACGGCGAGGCGCTGTGGCTGAGCCAGCGCTACAATGGCCGCATCTATTTACTCGACGGAAGCGCCCACATTCGTCGCGAGATCGAATCCGACGGGCAGATTCTCGGCATCACCTTTGTCGACGGCGCACTCTATGCCTCGCTCTGGTTCGGTAAGGATGGCGGTGCAAAGCTTGGGCGCGTGAGCAACGACCGCGTTGAAGTCATCGCCTCCTTGCCGTTCGCTGCAATTTCGCTGGCGCACGACGGCCAGCGTTTTTGGTGCAACGATCCGAAAACGACTTCGATCGTCGCCTTTACACTCTAGCTAGAAGTCGCTCATCGTCAACAGGCCGCCGGCCCAATACTGACGGAACGCGGTTTCGTACGGCGACGCATCCTCTGAATCGTTGAGCGCGAGCAGCGTTTGCCACATGCCAAAGAGCGCACGCGGATCGTCCGGACGTTCGGCAAGGATCGCGCTGAACGTTTGGCGAGCGTCAGCGAAGCGGTTCGCGCGATAGTACAAGGCTCCCAGTGCCTCGTCAGGTGGAAAGAGCGGCAACTCTTCCTCGGCCGAGCGCAATGAGCGCGCGATCGGCAGCAAAAGTTCGATTGCTGCCTCGGCGTCGCCCTGCGCTTCGTCGATATGCGCACCGAGGAGTGCCGCATCATTCGTTTCATGCGCGCGCTGTAACGCGCGTAGGTCCGTTTTTGCAGCGTCGACGTTGGCGGTGCGAAGGGCCGCTAAGCCCTCGACGAGCGGAAATTCATTCTGCGGCGGCTTGAGTTGTGCAACATCTTGCCAGTTGCTCGTGCGCGCGTCAATAACAGCGCCTTCATGAAACGGTCCAAGCAACGCAAGTCGCGATGACCATTCCTGCGCAGCGCTGCGATCGCCGGCGATGAGCGCGGCCTCGAGCGCGATGTAGGCGTCATGCGACGCATAGTGGGTGGGATGCAGCGCCCACGCGCGCTCACTCGACGCCAATGCCGCCTTGCCCTCGCCGATCTCGACCCAGACGTGCGCCGGCATGTGCGCCAGGTGCTCGTCTCCCGGCGCGAAGGTCATCGCATCCAGCCGTTGCGCGCAGCCGACGGCAAACGACCGGTCCGGCGCACTGTCGTACACATGAATGCAGAGATGATTGGCCATCAGATGTCGCGGATCCCGAGCCAGCGCGCTCTGGACGAGACTCAACATCTCCGCACCGATGCTGTTCGAGGGCGTGCCGTCGTCGTTCCAGTGCATCGCGTGCGCTTCGAGTACGGCTTCAACGAGCAACATGGCGGCGTCGTTGTCGGCGGTATGTTGCGCGACGTACGCGCGCATCGCCGCCTCGTACGCGGCCTCGTCTTTCGCCGCATCGCCGAAGGTTCCGGCGTACCGTAGAGCGACCGCATCGATCAGTTGCCGCTCATCAACCGAAGCATATGCTTCGAGGTCCTTCGCCTGTTGCGCATCCGCATGCGCGCGCGCAAACCGGTCTTGTGTCAGCGCGTCGTTGAGATCGCTGCCGTCGGCGAGCGCCTTTCCCCACAGGGCGATTGCGAGGTGCGGGTCGGTGAGTGCCGCTCCGGCGAAGTCGGCTGACGCGTCGGGTCCGTCGTAGGCGTACAGTTCGGTCAGCGCCGTGTCGAAGCGTTGCTGCGCCAACGGCTGCGTCGTCGCAACCAAACGGTGCGCCGTGACCGGCGCGCTCGATGCCAGCGTTGCTGCCAACAGCAGCCCGATCATATGAAGCTGCGCTGCGGGCCCTTTTCATATTCGTCAACCCGGTCGCGCCATTGTTGCGGAATCTCGATCGTGCGGTGATTCAAGAAGTCATAGGCGACGACGGTCGTGGTCCCGTGCGCGGCGCGCGCATTGTGCGTGACGCTCCAGATCTCGTAGCTGTAGTCGAGCGACTTTGTCCCGATCCGAGAGACGCGAACGCCCACGGCAATCGCTTCGCGGTACGTCAGCTGGCGCTCGTAGGTGAAATTGATGTTGGCTTGGATCATGCCGCGTTCGCTCGTAATATCCGAGCGCATCACGGTCGCAAAGTATTCGGTGCGCACCATTTCGCACCAGCGAATATAGGCGACGTTGTTGACGTGCTGCAACATGTCGATGTCGGAAAACGGGATCGTAAAACGCGTCACGAGCTTGAAGTCTTCGAGCATGGGCTGGCCGATTCGACCGAGGTCGCTGGACAACATGCCCTTGGGTAGGATAAACTCTCGGCTTGTCCAATGCTTGCGGGCCGGTCGCGGACCGGCGGACGGGGGCGCGTAGCTCAGTGGGAGAGCATCCGCTTCACACGCGGGGGGTCGTTGGTTCAATCCCAACCGTGCCCATGTCTTAAACTTCGGAGCGCCGGCATGGCGCTGTAGCTCAGTTGGTTAGAGCGCCGCCCTGTCACGGCGGAGGTCGTGGGTTCGAGCCCCATCAGCGTCGCCACTCTTCTAGAGCCCTGGGGCGTTTGCTCCGGGGCTTTGGCTTACGCGCGAACCCCGACGCCAAGTTCGGCAAGCGCGAACTCCGCAGCCGATCGGAACCGCGCCAGGTCGCCGTAGGCGCGTGCCACCAGCATCGCGCCCTCCAGGACATCAACCAACATCCGCGCACGCGCACGAGCGGACTCGCGGACAATAACTCGACCCGATTGCCGTCCGCTCTCGAGCACCGATGCTAACCACACCTCGTTTGCGTCGAAGAAGGCGCGCAACGCGACTTGCATTGGTTCCGGTAGCGTCGAGTATTCTGCGGCAAACATGCCGCACAAACACATCCGGTCGTGCGCAATCACTTCGTCATACAGCGCAATGTAACGGCGCAATTTGTCGGCTTCGTCGTCAACGGTCGCGTCGATCTTCGCAAGCGCGCCGGCGAACGTCTCGTGGTAGCGCGCGATGAGGCGTACCCCCAAATCGGCCTTGGATGGAAAGTGGTAGTGAACGCTGGCCTTCGTCACCGCCAATTGCTCGGCGATGTCGGCGTAGCTGAATCCGTTGAAGCCGCGGCGCTGGGCGAGTTGCTCTGCGGTATCCAGGATGCGCTGCGAACTCGGGTTCTGGCCGTTCGACCGACTTTTCATAGCTCGGCAATGGTTCGTCTGGCGGTTGACTTCTACCTACTAGTAAGTAATAATCGAATCCTGAGAGAGGAGGTCTCCATGCCAAACCTCGACCACAGCGCCCAACACAAATCGTTCCGGGATCCTGAAGACCTTCGGACTTTTCCCAATGGAAAGGCCGAGATCATCAAGGTCGGCGGGGCCGAGATTGGACGCCTTACCTTCGCGCCGGGCTGGAAGTGGTCGGCCGACGTCAAGCCGATTGCCCAAACGTCGAGCTGCGAAGCCCCGCATTTTCAATATCACGTATCCGGGAAGCTTGCCATCCAGATGGACGACGGCACGACGTTCATTGCCGGGCCCGGCGATGTAACATCGCTGCCCAGCGGGCACGACGCGTGGGTCGTCGGCGACGAGCCGGCCGTCGTCGTCGACTGGTACGGCGCAAGCAACTACGCAAAGCAAAGCTAGAGCACGGGAGAATTCTTCATGCAAACAGCGACGAGAAAGTACATTGACTGCCGCGAGTTCCCCAGCGATTCGAAATGTTCGTTGACGATCTCGGGAACCGAATCAGAAGTGCTCAAGGCGGCAACCGAGCACGCCGTAACCAGTCATGGACACAGCCCCGGCCCGCAACTCGAAAAAGCGCTTCAAGCGTCGTTGCGGAACGAAAAGCAGTAACCGCAGGACCCGCACCACAGGCGCAGAACCAGGCTCGGTCCTCTCAGCCCCTCGGCGCACCCGCACGGACGCGGATGCTGTTTGGAAGTCCGGAGGACGTCCGCCGCGAAGCGGCGGTCCAAATGAGCCAAGGTAGCTCAGTCGGTAGAGCACGCGCCTGAAAAGTGCGGTGTCGCGAGTTCGATTCTCGCCCTTGGCACCATCTAAAGAAGGCCCGGCAGTTATGCCGGGCCTTCGTCTTTGTGCGCGAGGTTTACGCGAGATTCTTTTTGAGGAAGTCCACTGAACGTTTCCAGGCGAGCTTTGCGAGTTCTTCATTGAAGTGACCGAGACCGGCGTGGCCGGGCTGGTTGGGATTATGAAATGCGTGCTGCGCGTCGTAGCGATGAAACTCATAGGGCACTCCCGCCTCTTTGAGCCGCGCTTCGATCTTGTCGACGCCGGCGATTCCGAAGTGCTCGTCGCGCTGCGCCCAATGCCCTTGCAGCGGGATCTTGATGTTCCCGACGTCGCCGCCTTCAGGGGGCGGATAACCGTAGAACGTCACCGCCGCGTCGAATTCAGGATCATACATTGCGGCGAGAATTGTCAGCGCACCGCCCATACAAAAGCCGATGACGCCGACTTTTTTTGATCCGGTCGACTTGAGATATTGGGCCGCACCGCGCGCGTCTTGGGTCGCAGCATCGCCGAAATCGAGTCCTTCCATGAGGTGGTTGGCTTCATCGCCGACTGCTGCAACGCGCCCGCGGTAGAGATCGGGAACTACTATGCGGAAGCCCGCGGACGCGAGGTCGTCGGCGGTGTGTTTGATGTGATCGGTGACGCCCCACCACTCTTCGAGCATCACGACGCCCGGCGCGTTTGCTGCGCCGGACGGTGCCGCGTAGTATCCTGGTGCGTTCTTTCCGTCCGGGCGCGGAAACTGGATCATCTCACCCAACGGGGACTCCCTCCTCGGCGTCTTGGCGATCGAGGTTCTCGATCTTTTCGTTCAACAGCCAGTCGTTCGCACGCGCGATGTGGTCCTTCGGGACGCGCCCGAGCAGCCATCCGACGAGCGCTTCATCCGTCTTATACTTTGCAATCGCCCCCTCGAATTCGCTCGGCGTGATGCCCCAGCGTTCCATCACGCCCTTGTCCATCGGGCAGGGGTAAATGTAATCGAAGATCGTGCCGGCGGCGGCGGCACGCGCCTTGTCTGAGACCCGGTTGAGCCACAGCACGCCGTCGATCGTATCGCGGCCGCGCCGTGGAAAGGTCTTGCCGTCTCGAAAGTCAGTAGCCATACTCGCTAGAACTTCCGCCGACCGAAGGCGGTTGCCGGACGCGCGCGAACCACAACGCCGCGTGAAGGATCGTTATCAGGCCCGTGTTGCGGTGCTCCTTGCGGTGTTGCTCTACATCGCGTTGCCGGCCAGACTGACGTTCGGGCCGGTCTGGGCCGTGCCGGCGCTGGTGGCCCTATTCCTGGTTCCCCTGGTTGCGATGACGCCGGGGAGCGCGCGCGACTTGCACGTCATGCGTGCTCTCACGATCGGGCTGATCGCCTCGCTGAATTTTTTTAACGTCGCTTCTGTCGTACTGCTGGTCAACGATCTCATCAACGTCCATGCGCGTGGGCATCTCAACTTGACCGCCCAAGAGTTGCTCTCATCGGGTGGGGCGATTTGGCTCACCAACGTGATCGTCTACGCGCTGTGGTTCTGGGAGCTCGATGGCGACGGACCCTTCGATCGCGAGCGCTTCCCATCGGCCTGCGAGACCCCGTCGATCGACTTTCTCTTTCCGCAGATGTCGATCGATCCCAACCGCATAACCGGCGTCAACCCGAGCACCTGGAAGCCGATGTTCCTCGACTACGTGTATCTCTCGTTCACCAACGCTCTCGCTATAAGTCCGACCGATGTCATGCCGCTCTCGCGCACCGCGAAGATGGTGATGCTGGCCGAGTCGCTGATCTCGTTCGTGACCGTTGCGCTGGTCTTGGCTCGCGCGGTGAATATTCTCAGCTAGGGAGACGGCTTCGGCGTCGGCACCGGGTCGTCGAGGAACGTTTTGTAGTCGTGCGAGAATGCGCTGGGCGGAATCTGCAGTTCGCCGCGAAAGGGCAGATCGAGTTCGGCGATGACCACGAAGATCGCGCCGATAACGGCGCCGACTGCGGCGGTCATAAAGAGATGCGCGCGAATATCGTCGACGTGGAAGAAGTATGCCGAGCCAAGCGTCACGACCGCGATGAAGAGCATCACCACCCAGAGCAGCGGCGGCACCGACTCCTGATTCTCAAACAACCGGCTGCCGCGCGCGTCCATAAAAGCGTGGGCATGGTGGAGCGCGTCGGCTTGCGCGTTCTGTTCCCCCAAGGTCTTCGGATTGAAGTTTTCGATCAACGTCACGACGTGAACCGCGGCCCGATGTGCTGTCGGGCTCTCTGAGCCTTGGCGCATCAACGGCCATTCTTGGTCGACTACGATATCCACGTAGCGCTCGATGGCGGCGTGCGTCTGATCGCGCAGAGGCTGGGGAAAGACCGAGACCTCGTGATAGAGATTGGAGATTTGGTCGGATTCGGTCTGCACGAGTTGCGCGGACTCATCGTATTGTTGCCAAACCGTCACCACCATGAACGAGAGCATGACCGCCAAAATCGTCCCGAGCGTCGCCATGACCGGCCCCGCGAAGTCATTGGACGGGGCACGCAGCTTGGCCATGCGCGGGCTGCGCGCGATCAGCAAGCCACCAACAGCAAACGCGCTCGTACCGCCGATGAAGAGGAAGCACACCAGCCAGACCGGGATCGAGTAGACCCATGTCATTTAGGCCAGCACTTCCGCCAGGACGCGTCGCTGCCTGCAACGAACGGCGGCGTGCCGTGGTTCGCGGGTATGATGTAATGGTAGCCTGCGACCTTCCCAAGGTTGATGCGTGGGTTCGATTCCCACTACCCGCTCCATCACACCTCGAGGCGACGTAGCCAAGTGGTAAGGCAGGGCTCTGCAAAAGCCCCATTCGGCAGTTCGAATCTGCCCGTCGCCTGAATATCTCTTCCATGCGCATTGTTGTCGTAGGCGCCGGAGCAATCGGCGGATACATTGCCGCCGTCCTGTCCCGTGCGGGCGTGGACGTCGGCGTGATCGCGCGGGGCGCCCATCTTGAGGCGATCCGCCGCGACGGCATCATGGTGCTCTCCAGCGATCTCGGGCAATTCACGGCGCGCGTCGAAGCAAGCGACGATCTACGCTCGCTCGAGAGATTCGATTTCGCACTCCTCACCTTCAAAGCGCACCAGTGGCCGGGCTTCATTCCGCAGATTGCGGCCGCGGTTGCGAGCGGCACGATCGTGGTCACGCTGCAGAACGGCGTGCCGTTTTGGTTTCGCCGCACGCCGCCGCTACGCACCGTCGACCCTGGCGGCACGATCGGCGAACTGATTCCGGACACGCAAACCATCGGCGGCGTCGTCCACGTTTCGGGGAACGTTGCCGCGCCCGGCAAAATCCGTCAGAGCGGCGGCGGCCGCTACATTCTCGGCGCAATGGATTCCGCCGTTGACGAGCCGCTCGGGCGTTTGGCGAGCGCGATGCGCGATGCCGGGTTGAAACCGGAACTCGAAGCCAACATTCGTCACTTCACCTGGCTCAAGCTGATCAACAACGCCAGCCTCAATCCGGTGAGTACGATTCACCAGCTCACCATCCATGAGATGCTGTCGAATCCGGTGACGCGCGCAGAGGTGCGCGACCTGATGCTCGAAACGCAAGCGGTCGGGCGAGCACTCGGCGTCATCGACGAGGTCGATCTCGATGCACGGATGGCCTACGCGCAGCGCCTTACCGACGTCAAGACGTCGATGCTGCAAGACGCGCTGGCTCATCGTCCGCTGGAACTCGATCCGATCGTCGGTGCGGTGGTCGAACTGGGCGAGGATCTCGGCGTACCGGTTCCGCGACTGCGCGCAGTCTATGATGAATTGCGTCAGCTCACGGCCACGTTCTCATGAAGGTCGGCGAGCTCGAAGGCGTCGGGCCGAAGAGCGTTCCACTCTTCCGTGAGCTCGGCGTCGAGACCTCACATGATTTGCTCGATTACTTGCCGTTTCGTTACGAGGATCTGCGCTATCCCACGCCGTCGAACGCGCTAGGATCGAGCGGGGGTGAGGAGAACGCGGTCGGAACGGTTTCGCACGTCAAAGAACGGCGCGTTCGCGGCCTCGAGATCGTCGAGGTGCGCCTGCGCGACGACGCTGGTGAATTCACCGCAAAATGGATCGGGCGCAATCGCTACGTTTACGGCCGTTTTAAGGAAGGGATGCGGCTTTTTGTGCGCGGGCGCGTCGAGCGCACGCTGGCGGGTGCGGTGATCAACGTCACGCAGTACGCGTCGCTGCGCGAAGGCGAAGCCTATCACGGGGAAATGGTGCCGGTCTATCGCGCGAGCAAGGATCTGACGACGCGCAAGATCGCGTCGGTCGTGCGCAAGAACCTCCCGCGTCTGCTTGATGAAGCGGACGACGATCCACTGCCTGACGACGTCCGAGCGAAAGCGTCCTATCCGGCGCTGCGTGATGCGTACCGCGCCGTACACGCACCGCGAACGCCCGAAGAGGCACAACAGGCGCGCGAGCGCTTCATCTTCACCGAATTCTTGGTGCTGGCTGCGGGCGCGCAGTTGCGCCGCGCGGAGCGCGAACGCTCGCACGACGCGAGCGCACTCACGATCCCGCACGACTTGCTCGAACAGTTCGCAGGATCGGTTGGCTTCCCATTGACCGGTGCACAGCGCCGAGCGATCGGCGAAATCTGGGAAGACATGGCGCGCGACGTTCCGATGAATCGGCTCTTGCAGGGTGACGTCGGCAGCGGTAAGACGCTGGTTGCCGCGGCGGCCATCGTCCTTGCCGCTCGTAACGGCATGCAGTCCGCACTTATGGCTCCCACCGAAATTCTCGCCTCGCAACATGCAAGCAAGTTGGCACCCTTGTTGCTGCCGTTCGGCATAACCGTCGAGGCCGTGTTTGGAAGTCAGGCGGCGAAGGCACGCAACGCGGCCGAAGGTCGCATCGCAAGCGGCGAAGCGCTCTTGGCCGTCGGCACGCATGCGCTGATTACGGGCAGTGTCGACTTTGCGCGTTTGGGGCTGGCGATCATCGACGAACAGCACCGCTTCGGCGTCGAACAGCGCGCTCGGCTGCGTGCGAAAGGCGTCGCGCCGCACACGCTGCACATGACCGCGACGCCGATTCCGCGGACACTCGCGCAGTCGGTCTACGCCGATCTCGATCTTTCGACCATCGATGAACTGCCGCCGGGTCGCACGCCGATCGAAACCTACGCGATTCGCACGAGCCGTCTTGGACGCGCGTACGAATTCGTCGAGGCGAATGTTGCGCGCGGCCATCAGGCGTATATCGTCGCGCCGGCCATTGATGAAGAGAGTGAACTGACGAGCGTGATCGCCGAAGCCGAACGGCTCAAGAGCGACGTCTTCCCGGAGCGACGCATCGGTTTATTGCACGGCCGGCTCTCGAGTCGCGAAAAAGACGAGGTGATGGGACGTTTCGTACGCGGCGAGATCGACATCTTACTAGCAACGACGGTGGTCGAGGTCGGCGTTGACGTGCCGAATGCCAGTGTGATGGTCGTTCTGGACGCGTTGCGCTACGGACTTGCGCAACTGCACCAACTTCGCGGACGTGTCGGCCGCGGCGCGGCCAAGTCGTTTTGCCTGCTCGTCTATCCGGACGATGCAGGTGAAACCGAGCGCCTCGGCATTCTTACCGATTCGACCGACGGCTTTGTCATCGCCGAAGAGGATCTTCGCTTGCGCGGTGCCGGCGAATTTGCCGGAACAGCGCAATCCGGCGCGGCGGACTTGTGGATCGCCGATCTCGTCCGCGACATCGACGTCTATCGCGTCGCTAAAACCGAGGCACAAGCGATCATCGCCGGCGACCCCACGCTGCGCCGCCCCGAACATGCGGCACTGCGCGCCGCACTCGAGCGTGCGCCTTCGACCCGCGCGCTCGTGCTCTCCTCGTAAGGATAAGGGGACGCAAGAGGGCTCGCGCGACGCGCGGCCAAACCCCGGGGCTGAAAGAAGGAGACACTCGTGCGCTCGCTGCGTTTTGCCATTTGTGCGGTCGTTACGGCCGCGACGTTTGCTCTCGCCGCGCCGGCCGGCGCGTCTTCGGTGACCGTTACTCGTGCCACGTTGCCCAACGGGCTCCAGATTATCGTCGTGCATAATCCCTTGGCACCGGTGGTAAGTACGGTGCTCAACTACGAGGCCGGGGCCGACGAGCAGACGATCGACGGTGAAGCGCACGCCCTCGAGCACATGATGTTCCGCGGCAGCGCCTCGCTCTCGTCGTCGCAACTCATGGATACCGTGAGTTTGACCGGCGGCGACTTCGATGCCGACACCGAAGATGCGGTGACGCAATACTTCTTCACGGTGCCGTCGCAATATCTCGACATCGCGCTGCGTCTCGAACGCTCCCGCGCAGCGGGGCTTACGCTTGCGCCGGATCAATGGGCGCAGGAGCGCGGAGCTATCACCCAAGAGGTCACCCAAGACAACAGCAACGCGGTGTACCGCATCTTCGAGAAGATGATCTCACGCATTTTGGCCGGGACGCCGTATGCTAAGAACGGCCTGGGCACCGTCTACGGTTTTGCGCATCAAATCAACACCAGCGCGCTCGCGCAGTTTTATTCCACCTGGTATCATCCCAACAACGCTGTGTACATTGTCGTCGGTGACGTCGACGGTCCGGCGACGATTGCCAAAATCAAGGCGTTGTGGAGCGATCTGCCCGCGGCGAAACTGCCGGCGAAACCGGCGGTGAAGCTTCAGCCGGTGACGTCGAAAGTCTATCGCGATTTCTCCGATCAGCCCTACACAATTGTGCTGGTGGGGTATCGCTTGCCGGGATACGACAGTCCCGACTACGGCGCATCGCAGATTCTGCAAGACGTGCTGAGCAGTCAGCGCAGCGATCTGTACGATCTTACCGCCTCGGGCAAAGCGCTCTACACCGGGTTTCAGGCGCAGACGTTCTTGAAGGCAGCCGTCGGCCTAGCGATCGGCGTGGTTCCCGTCAGCGTGAGTCCTGAGACGATCGATAAGGAAATGCGCGACGTCATCGACGCGTATCGGAAGAACGGCGTTCCGAGCGCCCTCGTCGACGCAGCGAAGCGCCGCGAGATTTCGGAGCTGGAGTTCAACGCGAACTCGATCGAAGACCAAGCGTTTCAATGGAGCCAAGCGGTCGCGGTGCAAGGGCTGTCTTCCCCCGACGCGATGGAAAACGCGTTCGCGCGGGTGACGACCGCCGACGTCAATCGGGTGCTGCGCACCTACGTCGACAATAACCACGCGGTCGCGGCCTATGCCGTGCCGAAGAATAGCGGTGCGATGAGCGCGGGCGGCGGCGGTCCCGGCAAAGAGGACAACATGGTGCCGCCGAAGACGCACCAGCCGCTTCCGTCATGGGCCCAAAACATCCTCAAGAATCTCTCCGTCCCGCCCAAGACGCTCAATCCGACGTCGATGACGCTGGCTAACGGCATTCGCCTGATCGTGCAGCCGGAAACGATCACCAAAACCGTCGTCGTATCGGGAAGTATCGAGAACAATCCGTCCGTACAGGAGCCGGCCGATCAGCGCGGTGTCAATGAGGTGGCGACCTCGCTCTTTCCGTTTGGGACGACGACCTACGATCGCGTGGACTACCAGGCTGAGCTCGACAAGATCTCGGCGACGGTGAGCGCGGGAACCGAGTTCGGCGTGCAGGTGCTTTCGAAAGACTTCGATC
>PMUE01000157.1 GCA_003167055.1 Vulcanimicrobiota bacterium
GCTGCGGTGTGGCCATCGGTACCGAGCGGTACGACGAGATTGGCGTTTCGGCGTCAAGCACCAGCGGGGCCGGTGTTTTAATATCGACGCCGCCGCTGCGCGCGATAACGACGGTCGCATCGGTGACCGCGTGGACGTGCGCGCCGGGCTCGAGGACGAAATTTCGCCCCTTGCGGAAGACGTGAAGCAATAACGTGGGCTGGAAGACATCCCCGATCGTGTCTTCAATGCCGACCGTCGACGCGTGTCCCGAAGATACGTTGACATTGAGGTGTGAAGCGGGCGCGTGCAGCGGGATTAGGCGGCCGTCAGGAAGTGCGAGCGGCCGAAAATAGATGTCGACGAACCCATAGATGTCGGGATTAGAAGCCGGTGACGCGTCGGCGATCTTGATTTCGATGGGGCTGCCGGCCGGGGCGACGGTGACGCCGTTCACGACGAGCGCGTTCTCGAGATGTGCCTTGACGATATCGCCCGACTTAGAAGAAGACGACGAAATCGTGCCGTCGAGTATAAACGCGAGGCTCGAGCCGAGCGGGAAGATGTTCGGAGCGACGACCGGTGTGGGTGAAGCGGTCGGAGAGGCAGACGAATGCGGCGGTTGCAACGGGAACGCCTCGACCGGTGCAAACGGGGCAGCGGCGGCGAGTGCGATACTCGCCGCGATCAGTGTTACGAAACTAGCTCGCGCGCTTTTCGCGCTCTGCTTCTTGAGCAGCAGCGGCGCGCTTGCCTTCCTCGATAAGCTGCTTGACTTTTTGGCCACCTTTTTGTCCGATTCGTTCGTAGAAGTCAGGGCCGTAGCGATCGCGCGTGGCTTCGCCACCTTTCTTCCCACCCTCATNNTTAGAAGTTGGGCCCATACCGATCTCGCGTGGCTTCGCCGCCCTTCTTGCCACCCTTCTTACCGATCTGCTCATAAAATTCGTGACCGTGGGCCTGCTTCGTCGCAAGTCCACCTTTACGGCCGATCTGTTCGTAAAACTCAGGGCCGTACTTTTTCTTGACCGTTTGGCCGCCTTTTTGGCCCGCTTCGCGGACCGACATGCCAGTGGGCTTCTTTGGTGTTTCCGGGGTTGACATGCTTGCTCTCTTTTCGACTATTGGGTTGCCATCCAGAGGGACGGCGCTCGTCGTGCATATACTAGAACGCAGGTTCGATGCTTTTGGTTGGGGGACGATGCAAGAATCCAAGTATAGTTTGCGTTCGCTAGCGATTATCGCGCTGGCCGCTGTCCTGGTCGGCGCCGTGCCCACGGCAACGAATACGCTCATTGTGCGCTATGAATCCCAGCGCTCGCTGGGAGATGGCGCCCTCGCCGCCCTGCTGGCCTCGCCGGACGAGGCTACGGCCGCCAGGGCCGCCTTAGCGATCGGCCGGACCAAGCTGGCCGCCGGCGTGCCGCTGCTGGAGGGGCACCTCAGCGACCCACGAGACGCCGTCCGGGCTTTTAGCATGTACGGCTTGGGCCTCATCGGCCAGGGAAGCGACGCGGCAGCCCTGATCCTCGCCCTAGGTCGGGACCGCAGCGGCCCCGCTCAGATCGCCGCGATCGACGCGCTCGGCCGCTACGAGCAAGGCAAGACGTTCGACGCGGACCTTGAGGGGCGAGCTCGACTTGCGCTGATCACGGTATTGGGCTCCAAGACGGTCGCGCCCGAAGTCCGCGGCAGAGCGGCGATCGCGCTGGGTTTCTTTGCCGGGTCACCGGCTGACTTGTTCATCTCCTCGAGACTGACTACGGCGATTCAAGAGGATGGCGACCCGAGTGTGCGCGAGCGCGCCATGTGGACGATCTTCCGCTACTACGCGGCAATTACGCCGATCGCGTTCTTGCGCGCAGGATTGAGCGATTCGGACGAGGTCGTGCGCATCGAAGCGGTACGAGCCTACGGCAAGCTCAAAGATGCCGCGCTGGTCGCGGACCTGCAGCCGCTGCTCAACGATCCGTCGTGGCGGGTGCAAGAACAAGCCGCTGAATCGATTCGCGTGTTGCAGGGTGGGAAACTGACCGACCATTGGACCGCGATCCCCGCGTTCGTGCACACGCCGCCGCCGCAAGCCGACGCGTTTTCATCGCTGCCGGCGTTCCCGCGCACTGCACCGGCGCCGGGCGCGCCGCGTCCCGATGATGCACTGCCGTCGCTGCCCCTCCTGCCGCAAACCGCGCGCGATATGCTCGGTCCGGCGCACGGACCGCATCCGCGCCTGCGCATTGTGACGACGCAAGGCAACATCTACGTTGCGCTCTACCCCGAATGGGCGCCGCTGACCGTCGCCAATTTCCTGAACATGATGAATCGTGGGTTCTTGGACAACAACCCGTGGTTTCGCATCGTGCCCGATTTCGTCGTCCAAACCGGCGAACAGGATGCTAAAAATGCGCCGGGCCCGGGCTACACGATTCCGGCCGAAGAGAATCCGCTCGAACAGAATAGCTATGTCATCTCGATGGGCTTGAACTACGACGACAGGACCAACACACCGCTTCGCGATTCAGCCGGCAGCGAGTACTACATCACGCTCTCGCCGCAGTATCATCTCGACAACGCGTTTACCGTGTTCGGCGCGATGACCAGCGGCTTCGACGTACTCGGGCGCTTGACGGAGTCGGACAAAGTGATCCGAGTGGAACGAGTTCCGGACGTTACGCTCTAGAAAATGCGCTCGGAGTCGAGCAGAATCGTGACCGGCCCGTCGTTGACCAGTTCGACCTGCATGTCGGCGCCGAACTCGCCATATTGTACGTGGAGGCCGAGCCGTTCGAGTTCGAGGCCGGTGCGTTCGTAGAGTTCGCTTGCGAGCGGCTCTTTTGCGGCGGCGATGAATGACGGGCGGCGCCCCTTTCGCGCATCGCCGTAGAGCGTGAATTGCGAGACGAGCAAGATCGCGCCGCCGATCTCGAGCACGCTACGGTTCATCAGTCCCGCTTCGTCAGGAAAGATCCGCAGGTTTGCGACCTTTTCGGCCATGTGCCGCGCGTCGTCTTCGCGATCGGCGACGGCGACGCCAAGCAGCACGACGAGGCCGGCACCAATACTTCCAGTCGTTCGCTCTTCAACGCGCACGCTCGCATGAAGGACGCGCTGCACGACGGCGCGCACCTTACGCCGCGCCTACTTCGACCACAGCGAGCTCAAGGCAAGGACGGCGTTTTCGCGCCGCTCCATGATCCGGCGGAAAAAGTATCCGGCCCAGTGCGTTCCGTACGGGACGTAGATGCGCATGCGATAGCCGTCGGCGACGAGCTCGCGCTGCAGTTGCGGCCGGACCCCATAGAGCATTTGGAATTCGAATCGGTCTCGTGCAATCCCGCGCTCGCGGACGTAGGATCGAATCTGATCGATCAATCCGCGATCGTGGGTCGCGATCGCCGGATAGTTTCCTCGGGCGAGCAGTTCCTTGGCCAGCGACAGATACTGCTTGCGAATGAGCGGCATCTCTTTGATTGCGACATCAGCCGGCTCGTTGTACGCCCCCTTGCAGAGGCGGACGCGCGCTCCCAGTTCGATCATGCGGTCGACGTCGGCGGGGGTGCGTTTCAAGTATGCTTGCAGCACGATGCCGACGTTCTTGTTCTGGGCGTACGCGCGTTCGAAGAGATCGAGCGTGACCTGCGTTACGGCCGAGCCTTCCATGTCGATCCGCACGAACGGATCGGCATTGCGCTGCGCGTAGTGCAGAATCCGTGTGAGGTTCTCGAGGGCGAACGCCTCGTCGATCAACAGGCCCATGGCGCTCATCTTTACCGACACGTTACTCAGCGCGCCGGTCTCCCGGATCCGCTCGAGCACTGCGATGTAGGCCTCGCGCGTCGCGATCGCCGCACCGCGCTCCAGTACGTCTTCGCCCAGGAAATCGAGTGTCGCGGTCATTCCAGCAGCATTGAGCACGCGAACCGCGTCGATTGCCGAGCCCGCAGTTTCGCCGGCGACGAAACGCTTGGCAAGAAAGAAGAAGTTTTTCTGAAAACCCGATCCGGGGGCGAGCAGTCGATCGATGATGGCCATGTCGCGCCTAGACTACGACGCGGCCGCAGGAATCGGCCTCCAAAGGCCGGACATTATCGAAAATTTACCAAAGTCACACATCGGCGGCCGAGGCGTGAAGGTGGCATACACGAATGGCTGAGGACATGACCCCTCAGCGCAATTGGCGAGTGCTGATTGCGGACGACGACCCTGCGATCTGTACGCTCATCGATACGGTCCTTCGGAAAGGCCCGTACGAGATGGTCATGTGCAACGACGCCGAGAGCGCGCTTGTCGCCGTCGACCGGCAAGGGCCGTTCGACATCATCATCTGCGACTTTATGCTTCCGGGAATCTCCGGGATTGATTTGGTCGAGCGCCTGCGGGCGAAGGACGGCACGCGCGGTGTGCCGATTTTGATGATCTCCGGCCACACGAACTACGCGATGGACGGCCGGGCGAAGAACGCCGGCGCGAATTTGTTTCTCAACAAGCCGTTCACGATCTCGCAGTTGCGTTCAGCGGTAACGCACCTGCTCTCAAAGCGCGACTCGCTCTCCAGCGCACCAACCTTCTGATCAAGATTCTCTTCATCGCGATCTCGCTCGCGTTGGACGTGTTTGCGGTCAGCATCGGCCTCGGCATGCGGGGCGCCACGCCGCGCGAACGCTTGCGCATCGCCATCGCTTTTCCCATCGCCGAGATCGTGATGAATTGCGTGGGCCTCGGCCTGGGCGAGCTGACGGGACGTCTCATCGGCGATGACGCCGGCTACGTCGGGTTTGCGGCGCTGATCGCGGTCGGCGCCTATATGATCCTCGAGGCGCGAAGCAACATGGCCGAACGTCAGCCGATCAAAGTTTCCAGCGACTGGTCACTGCTTATTACGTCGCTCGCCATCAGTTTGGATTCGCTCGGGATCGGATTTTCGATTCGCTTCGTCGGCGTGCCGATCGGTATCAGCTTGGCGGTCATCGGCGTCGTGTCGGTAGCAGCGACACTGCTCGGGCTGCGCCTGGGGCGCCTGCTCGGGACGCGCGTTGAAGACGGCGCGGAAATGCTGGCCGGCGTGCTGCTTGCGCTCACCGGCGTAGCGTTCGTTACGCTCAAGGTTCTGCACGTCGGCTAGGGAATCGCGCGCTTATGCGTGCGCGAGTCGGCGAATCCATCCTGCGGCTTTGGAGCGATAGCGGCGCGAGGTCGCTGTTTGTGGTGGGCACGGGAAAGAACGTCGGGAAGACGGTGACCATGCGCGCGATCTACCGTGCGTGCATCGAAGCTGGCGTGACGTGTGCGTTAACCTCAATCGGGCGCGACGGCGAAGCCGTCGACCTAGGCGATGCGGCCCCGAAGCCGCGGCTTTGGCTCGAACCGTCAACCGTTATCGCCACCGCACGCAACGTGTTGCCGACCTCGCCCGCGAGTGAGTTGCTGGCGCTCACCCCCTACCATACCGCCGCTGGTGCGTTGGCGTATGCGCGCGTGCGTAGCAGCTCGCACTATGAACTGATCGGACCTCCAAGCGCGTCGGCGCTTCGTGCCGTTGTCGGCGACCTGCTCGCGTTTGCCCAGAACGCGTTGATCGACGGATCTGTCGATCGGATTGCGGCGCTCGCGGGAGGTGACGATGCGATTGTGGTGTCGTGTGGCGCGGGAGCGGCTCAAACTGTGGGCGAGGCGGTTGATGACGTTCGCGCGCTCGTCGTTCGTCTACGCACGCTGCGGTTTGAAGGCGGTGATGCTCGCGCGATCGATGGCGCACTTACGCCCGCGATCGTCGCACAACTGATTCGCGAACGCGAAACGCGGGCCGTCGTGGTGCGCGATCCAACACAGATCATGCTCAGTGGAAAGGCGGCGCTCTACGCGTTCGACCAGTTGACGATCCGCTGCCGGCGGCCGCTACGCGTGATCGCCGCGACAGTCGCATCGATCGGCGGGGAGCAGGTTTTCGACCCACGGGCGCTCGCGCGGGACGTCGCGCGCGCGACCGGACTGCCGACGTTCGATGTCTATGCCGCGGAGCGCGCGGCGTGAATCCCGGCCGCCTGCTGGACGGCGTGAGCGCGCAAGCTATCGGGTTCGCTTGGCTGCGCGCAGCGCTTGCGCCGGCGAGTGTGTACGGACAAGCGCGGTTCTCCGACCTTGTGCCGTTCGACCCGGGTGAGGAGGGCGTGGCCGGTGAGCGCGCGGCGCGAATCGCGCGTATCGCGGCGCACCTCGACCGGGCGGCGTTTGACGAAGCGCGTGACGTTGCTGGCAACGTGCCCGATGCGGGACAGTCGATTGCGCGCGCGACGATGGGCGATACGCTCGACGACGCCGGGTTTCTCGAATTGCAACGCTTTTTCGATGCCTGCATACGACTCGATGCGTTGACGGCCGGGTGCGCCGATTTGCCGCGCACGATCGGCGCTTCGCTGCGAGAATGCGCGCGTGCTTTGGAAACCGGACGCGCCGGACGATTAGGCTTTTACCTTGACGAGCGGTTCGACGCGGCGCTGGCGTCGAGCCGGGCGGCGCTCGCGCAGACACAGGCTGAGTACGACAGCGCGCGCGGTCGCGCAAACGCCGCGGTGGCTGCTGTGCTCGATCGCGAGATCTCGCAACCCGAGTTCATCGTAATGCGTGACGACTTGCACGGCCCGTTGCCGCCCGGAGTCCGTGTCGTGCGCGAAACGCCGAGTTATCTGCTCTGCGAGCTGGATTCCGATGAGACGGTCCTTTCCGCGCTGCGCCGGCGCGATGAGGCTGCCGCCGCGGTTGCACTCGCGGAAGAAGCCGTGCGCGAACGCCTTTCCGCAGTGATTCGCGCGCATGCCGCGGGGCTCGGCGCCGCGATGCAAGCCTTCGGTGAGGTGGACGTGTTGCTCACTGCAGCGCGCTTCACGCAGCAGCATCACTGCACCGTCCCCACCATCACGCGCGAAGGGACGCTCGCGTTCGAAGGCGCGCGCTTCCTTCCACTCGAGATCGAGTTGCAACGCGAAAGGCGCGCGTTCGCGCCGATCGACCTGCACCTTGAGGATATCGCGGTATTGACCGGCCCCAACATGGGCGGTAAGAGCGCGGCACTGCGTACGTGCGGCTTTATCGCGCTGTGCGCGGCGTTCGGCGTGCCGGTGCCGGCCCAGCGGGCGAGTCTCCCGCTGTTCGCGGACATCGCCTGGCTCGGCATCGGTAGCGAGTCCGAACGCGATGGAACGTTGCTCTCGTCGTTTGCGCGCGAGGTCGTGGGGTTGCGTGAGATGCTCTCGCGCCAGGCTCGTCCGCGCTTGGTGCTGCTCGATGAGTTTGCGCGCACGACCACGCCGCGCGAAGGCAAGGCGCTCCTGATCGCGGTGATCGGACGTTTACGCGCGCTCGGAGCGTGCGGTTTGGTCGCGACGCATTTGGGGGGCGTCGCCGAGGCGTCGGCGGTACGGCACTATGCGGTTCGCGGTCTGCGCGGGATTCCGCAGAAGCCGGGCGCCGGAAATCTCACGCACGCGCTTGAAATATTGGCCGCGTCGATGGACTATACGTTGGAAGAGGTTCGCGGTGATCGCGTGCGAGAAGCTGATGCTATTGCGCTCGCGTCACTGCTGGGCATCGAAAGCCGCGTGATCGATGCCGCCTACGACGCGCTGGAGTTGGAATGATACGAACGCTACGTGTCGTGATCGATGCGATCGCGATCATCGCGCTGATCGCGTTGTTTGCTATAGCGCTCCAACGCGGTTGGCACTGGCGCTATTGGCGCATTCCGGTCTACACGTTCGCGGCCTATCTATTCTCTTGGACGCTCGAACGGTTTCCGGAGCGCGGCTGGATTCATCTCTCCCTGGTAACGCTCCGGGTGCTCATCGTGCTGGCCGCATGCTGGGCGGAGTTCCACTTAGGGACCTGAAAAGGGTGAAGGAATGCAGCCGCTGATCATCACGTGTGCGCCGGTCGGTGCCGAGGTCACGCTCGAGCAAACGCCGTACTTGCCGCACACGCCCGCAAAACTTGCCGAGACCTCGCGTGCGATTCGCGACGCGGGTGCGTCAATCGTGCACGTGCACTGCCGCACCGACGACGGAACGAATACCCATGACGTCGCGCGTTTCAAGCAAGCCTACGACGCGATCCGCGGTGCAAGCGATCTGATCGTGCAGTTCTCAACCGGCGGCGCGATCGGTATGACGCCGGAGGAGCGCGCGAGCGTCTTGCAGCTTCGTCCGGAGATGGCGACGCTGACCTGCGGCACGGTGAACTTCGGCGACGACGTCTTCGAGAATAGCTTTCCGATCATGCGCGGCATTCTCGCCAAGATGCGCCAGCACGGCGTGCGTCCGGAATTGGAAGTTTTTGACAAGGGTCATCTCGCCAACGCGCGCCGGCTCGCCAAGGAAGGCTTGCTGACACTCCCCCAACACGTCGATTTTGTGCTGGGCGTGCCCGGCGCGCTGGAGGCGACCGTGCAAAACCTGTGCGATCTGGTTGACGATCTGCCTGACGGCTGCACCTGGTCGGTCGCGGGCATTGGCCGCGCGCAGACGGCGATGGCGTTGGCGGCGATTGCGATGGGCGGGCACGTGCGCGTCGGCCTGGAGGACAACCTTTATCTCGAGAAAGGACGGCTGGCGCGCAACGAGGAGCTGGTCGCGCGCGTCGTGCGCATCGCGCGGGAGGCCGGCCGGGCGGTCGCCAGTCCCGATGAGGCGCGCGAGATCTTGGGCTTGCAGAAGTTAGCGGCAGCTTAAGGGATGGTGAAGGTGTCGGCGGTCCCCGCTTTTAACTAGCGGCCGTTCGTGTTTACCTATGTCGTGCGGCGGACGCTTGCAGCGATTCCGCTCTTGCTGCTGATCTCGATCATTCTGTTCGTGATCCTCAACAACGCTCCGGGCGGCCCGCTCGCGCCGTACCTGCAGAATCCGCACATCACGCCGGCCGACATCGAGCGGCTCAAACACAACCTCGGACTCGACAAACCGATTTGGTACCGCTACGTGGTGTGGCTCGGTCAGATTCTGCATGGCGACTTCGGCTACTCGACCAGCAATTCGGAACCCGTGCTGCAAGCGATCTGGGAGCGGCTTCCGGCGACCCTCGAACTGATGGGCGTCGCGTTCATCGTTTCGCTCACCATCGGGTTGAGCGCCGGCATCTTTTCCGCTGTGCGACCCTATTCGCTCTGGGACTATTGCATCACCACGTTGGCGTTCTTTGGTCAATCGATGCCGGTCTTCTGGTTTGCGCTGATGCTACAGCTGCTCTTCTCGGTACACACAATTCCGTTACCCGGCGGGTACGCGATCTTCTTGCCATCCGCCGGCATCAGCACGACCGATACATTCGATCTCGGCGATCGCATCGAGCATTTGATCATGCCGGTAATCGTGTTGTCGCTCCTCAACCTCGCGCTGTACAGCCGCTTTATGCGCTCGTCATTGCTCGAGGTCATGCAGACTGACTACATGCGAACCGCGGCGGCCAAAGGGCTAAGCCGGCGCGCCATCCTCTTCAAGCATGGACTCAAGAACGCGCTGATCCCGGTGGTCACAATCGTCGCGCTCTCGCTGCCGGGTGTGCTCGGCGGCGCGATCGTAACCGAGACGATCTTCGCGTGGCCCGGCGCGGGGCGCATGTTCTACGCCGCGTTGCAGAATAGTGACATCGCCCTCATGATGGGCTACCTCTTGATTCTTGCCGTCGCGGTCGTGTTTTGCAATTTGGGCGCCGACATTCTCTACGCGTGGCTCGATCCGCGCGTTGCGTACGACTAGGGGCGCGGCGTGGCGACTAGCATTCCGGCAAACGTGGAGCCCTTCGACGACGACGAAGCCGTCTATTCGAAGGTTACGTTCTGGACCCGGTTGCGACGGCATAAGCTCGCAATCGCCGGGATCGTCGTGCTCGCATTGATCGCTCTCTGCGCGATTTTGGCGCCGTTGCTTGCGCCCTTCGATCCCAACGCGATCGACAACGTGCACTGGCAGGGAACCCCGCTGCCGCCGTGCTTCCAGGATCACGTCCTTTGCGGCGGTCACCCGCTCGGAACCGACGCGGTCGGTCGCGACTTGCTCTCGCGACTGCTCTTCGGTGCGCGCATCTCGCTGCAGATCGGCATCTACACGGTGCTCTTCGAAGTGATCATTGGCGTGATCGTGGGCGCGCTCGCCGGGTACTACGGCGGTTGGGTCGACTGGCTAATCATGCGCATCACCGACGTGTTCTTGTCGATTCCGCTCCTGCCGCTGTTGCTCGTCCTTACCGCCATAGTCGCAGCGAGTTCGAACAAAGCCGCGCTGAGCTTTTGGGTCATCGTCGTCATCATCGGCGCGCTCTCGTGGCCGACGGTCGCGCGTCTGGTGCGCGCCTCATTCTTGGTACTGCGCGAACGCGAGTTCGCGGAGGCTGCGCGCGCGGTCGGCAACGGCGATCTGCGCATCATCTTTCGTCACCTCTTACCGAACGCGGTCGCGCCGATCGTGGTGCAAGCGACGCTCGACGTCGCCAACGTCATCGTGCTGGAGTCGACGCTGTCGTTCCTCGGGTTTGGTATCCAGCCGCCGACCGCGTCGTGGGGCAATATGCTCTCCGATGCCCAGGCGAATCTGCAAATCGCCTGGTGGGCCGCGGTTTTCCCGGGCCTCTGTATCCTCTTTACGGTCCTCTCGATCAACTACATCGGCGACGGCCTGCGCGATGCCCTTGACCCGAACATGAGGTAGGCCGTACAATTCGCAGGTTCTAACCCTCATGCGCGCAAGTGGCGGAATTGGTAGACGCACTAGCTTGAGGGGCTAGCGGGAGCAATCTCGTGCTGGTTCGAGTCCAGTCTTGCGCACCAAATATAAGAGGCCCAAAATGGGCCTCTTATATTTGGTGCCCGAGAGTGTGAATCAACCGCGCAGCGAGTTCGAGCACCCGCACGATGCGGGTGGGATTCCGAGCGCAGGATGCGCGCCCCGCAAAGCGGGCGGAATCCATCCAGTCTTGCGTGTGATGCGTTTATTCTAGGATTCTGCCTTTTACAACGCCGGAAACGTGGAGTTCGCCGCACTGTTCGGGGCGCACATTGCCTTTGACGACCCCTTCGAGCATCGCGCCGCCGCTTAGGAAGAGGTCACGCTTAATGACGCCATTGACGTATGCCGTAGCGCCCGGCTCGATTGTCAATGAGCCGTTGATGACGCCGTGAAAGTTCAATTGGACACCACCTTTGACGATTACGTTGCCCCGAATCACTCCGCGCAATGTCAAATCGGAGCTGACCGTCAAATCGCCCCCTACAACCGTAGAGTGGCTGAAGGGTAGTTCGGTCGCCGTCGGCGTCCGAGTGGGATAGCGAGCCTCGAAATCCTCGCGGGACAAGAGGTTCATGATAGCCCTCCTCACGCAAGCGTAAGCAATGGAAGCTACGAATGGGGCGCCGGTAATGTTTCGGCAATCGCTCGCCGTGCTACCCTAAAGCGGATGTCAACAAAATTTCTCGCTAAGCTGCTCGGGCTTTGGCTCGTCCTCGTCGCGGTGGGTATTATCGCCAACCGGCAGGCGACGCTGGGTGCGGTCAGCGCGCTTCTCGCTGATCCAGCCCTCGCGTGGATAACCGGGGTATTCACGCTGCTCCTCGGTCTTGCGATCGTCCTCACGCACAACCGTTGGTCGGGCGGCGCGGTCGCCGTCATCGTTACGTTTTACGGATGGGTCGCCGTGCTCAAGGGCCTCCTCTTCATATGGCTGCCGCTTCCGCTAGAAGCCGGATTCTACCAAGCGCTGCACCTCGAGCGGTTCTCGCTCGGATACGGTCTCGTGGCTCTTGCACTCGGAGGATACTTGGTCTCCCGCGGCTTCAGCCCCGATTAGGTGTCAGTTTTGTGGCGCTGCGCTGCCGCCTTTCGATTGGGGTCTTACCTAACGTAAGGGCGAAACACCGGAGGGTGCCCGCTCGTAATGAAAGGCGTATGCTCTTCCCGGAGACTCTACCGTGTGGTTAACGCGCTTCGCCATTAGTCGTCCCGTCATCACCGCAATGGTCTTTGTTGCGTTGGTGGTCTTCGGGACGATTTCATATTTCGAACTCGGGCGCAGCAACAATCCACCGGGAACGACGTTCCCGATCGTGATCGTCTCTTCGTCATATCCCGGCGCGTCGCCGCAAGATATGGAGAAGCTGGTAATCAACTCGATCGAGGATCAGCTCGATGGCCTCGATCACCTCGACCAAGTCAGTGCGACCGCGCAAGAAGGCTCGGCCGTGCTCGTGGTGCAGTTCAAACTCGGAACGGATCTCGATCTTGCCGCGGTCGACGTGCAACGCCGCGTCGATACTGCGCGCGTCTACATGCCGACCGACCTCAATCCGCCCGATGTGTCAAAGAATGGCGCGAGCGAACCGTTGCTCGATCTCGCGGTCAACTCTACGGCGCTCTCGCAGCCGCAGATCGCCGACTTGGTCAACAATCAGGTCAAGCCGCTGATCGCGCAGATTCCCAACGTCGCCGAAGTCGACGTGTACGGCACTGCCGACCGCGAGTTCCACGTGTATCCGGATCCGATCGCGCTTGCCGGCACGGGCGCGACGCTCCAAGATATCTTCAACGCCGTACAATATAACAACAACAACGTGCCGGGCGGCATCATGNNCTTGCTCAGGTCGATGACGGTCATGTTGAGATGCGCACGCGCTCGCATTACAACGGCCTGCCGCGAGTCTACGTCGAGATCGATCGAGACATCAATGCCGACGAGCTGAAGTCGACTGCGCTCGTTCGCGGACGCCTCAAAGATATCGAAGCGCAGTTTCCACAACTAAAGTTTACCGAGATCGACGCGCCAGCCGACTACACGGCTAAGTCGTTAGCCGGCGTCGGGCAGTCGCTGGTGGAGGGCATCGTCCTCACCGCGATCGT
>PMUE01000082.1 GCA_003167055.1 Vulcanimicrobiota bacterium
GAAATTGCACGAACTCCATGTCGGACAGCAATGCGCCGCAGCGCGCCGCCATCGCAATACCGTCGCCGGTGGCCTCCACCGGATTGGTCGTGTAACGATAGAGACGGCCAATGCCTCCGGTCGCGAGCACGACCGCGGGTGCCAGATATGCGTGCGCATCGTTGTCGCTTGCGTGCGCGTACACGCCCGCAACGCGGTCGTCGTCTAGAATGATATCGTCGGCGGTGACGTCTTCGACGACCGTGATCGACGGCGACTCGCGAACAGCCGCAATCAGCGTGTTGAGGATCTCGTGTCCGGTTGCATCGCCGCCGGCTTTGACGATGCGGCGGCGCTGATGCGCGGCCTCGCGTCCGAGCGCAAGCTCTCCCGACTCGTCGCGATCGAAGGTCGCGCCGAGCTCTAACAGTTCCTCGATTCGTGCCGGCGCGTCGCTGGTGAGAATCTTGACGATGCGTGCATCGCTGATGCCTGCGCCCGCACGCTGCGTATCAATCGCGTGCAGCGACGGCGAATCATCGGCACCCATCGCCGCGGCGATGCCGCCTTGCGCCCAATCCGTGGCTGCACCGCTGCCCAGACGCCGCTTGCACAAGACCGTGATCGGCGTCGGCGCGAGTTTGAGCGCGGCCATCAATCCGGCGATGCCGGCGCCCACGACTACGACGCCGGTGCGATGAACCTTCATGACTGACGCGAGCGGCTAAACTCGAGCATGCGATCGACCGCCATGCGAGCGCGTTGCGCAACCGCGGGATCGACAGTGACTTCGTACTGCATCGTTTCGAGGCTGTGCAGAATCTTTGGAAGCGTGTTGCGCTTCATGTGCGGGCAGAGGTTGCACGGGCGCACGAACTCGACGCTGGGATACGTGCCGGCCACGTTGTCGGCCATCGAGCACTCGGTCATCAGCAACACCCGAGCGTGCTGATGCTCTCCAACGTAGTCGACCATTCCGTGCGTCGATCCAACGTAATCGGCTTCGGCAAGCACGTCTGGCGGGCACTCGGGATGCGCGATCACCACCAGCTTTGGATCGCCCTCGCGGAACCTGCGAACGTCGGCCCCGGTGAAGCGCTCGTGCACTTCACAGTGACCCTTCCACGCGATGATCTCGGTGGTGGTTTTTGACGCGACGTACTTTGCCAGATATTCGTCGGGAAGAAAGATGACGCGCGGCACGTTGAGCGCCTCGACGATTTCGACCGCGTTACCGCTGGTGACGCAGACGTCGGATTCCGCCTTCACCGCCGCTGACGTGTTGACGTAGGTTACGACCGGCACGCCGGGATAGCGTTCGCGCAGCAGGCGAACGTCGTCAGCGGTGATCGATTCAGCAAGCGAACATCCCGCGCGCAGATCGGGCACGAGGACCGTCTTGCTGGGATTGACCAATTTNNCCGACGATGTCGGCGACGGTGTGGTAGATCTCGGGGACTTGATAGTTGTGCGCGAGAATCACCGCGTTGCGCTCGCGCTTGAGGCGGTTGATCGCCGCGACGTAGGGTGCGTGGAGCGGCCACTCGACGCGCGGTATGACGTTCGCGACTCGCTCGAAGATTGGTGTGGTCTCGCGTTCGACGTCGGCGGTGAGGGTGAGATCGGTGAGTGTCATGAATCCTTGGGGGCGATGCGTTCTCTTCGCTACCTCTCAATACCCGTGATTGCCACAATCATTTGCACTGTGGTCCCCGGGTCCGTTGGAGCACAGGTGTTGCCGGGTCTTACGCCCAGCGCGACCCCGGCGGCGACGCTCTTTGCGACCGCGCCGGTGATCATCGACGGTGCGACGGTGCTGCGGATCGCGGCGCCGGCGAACCCGGCGCCCGACGCCATGCCGATCGAGATGCGCAGCTTCCTGATTTCGGGTGCAATTTCGCAAGTACTTGCGACCGAACCAGAGACCGGTAAGACCGCCTATGACCCCGCGACCTTCAAAGTTTCGCTGCAGAAGGAAGAGTCGGAATACGTCCTGGTCGTGACGGATGCACGGCATATAACCCCGGACCCAATTCTCACCGTCACCACCGACGATGCGCGGCGCGCGAATAGCACGGTTGCTGAGCTTGCGCAGCAGTGGCAAGGCTCGCTGTACAACGCGCTGTACCAGGCGCTCGAGCGCCGCCAGCCCGAAGCGATCCATCGCAACACCGAGCTGAGCGTTCGCGCGGCTATTGCGCTAGCGGTACTCACGCTCGCCGGTTTGCTGCTGTTTCGATTCCTGCGCAATCGTCGAGCCGCCACCATTATCGCGTGGATCATACCGCTATTGTGGTTGGCAGCGATCACCTACGCGTTGCTGCAATTTCCACAGACCGTCAGCTACGGCGAAGCGATCCGGCGAACCGCGATTCGAGTCGCGCTGGTTTGGATTGGAGCCCTAGTTGCCGATCAGGTGGTCGCGACCGCGATTCGTCAAGCGGTGCGGTGGTGGGCGACGATCGGCAAGCCGCCGGGCGGACAAGCGCGCTCACTGCTGCGTGTTCCCACAATGTCGAAGGCGCTGGTCGGATTCAGTACGTCGATCATTCTCGTCATTGCAATCCTTGCGATGCTCGCAGTCCTCAACGTCCCGATCGCATCGGTGGTGACGATCGGCGGCATTGCGGCGGTAGCGATCGGATTCGCCGCGCAGAGTTTGGTTCGCGATTGCTTGGGCGGATTGCTCGTGCTCTTCGAAGATCAATATGTCGAAGGCGACTACGTGGCGATCGGCGATGCCAACGGTATCGTCGAGCGTCTGACGCTGCGCGTGGTACAGGTCCGCGACAGTCGCGGCAATCTCATCACGATTCCCCACAGTTCGGCGATACAGGTCATAAACTCGTCGCGAACTTGGGCACGCGTTGACTACCGCGTCACGATCGCCGTCGGCGCCGACCTGCGCAAAGCGATTGAAGTCTTGCGCGATACGCTCGAAGGGTTGTCTTCGGACGCACGGTGGCGCGACGCCATTGTAGAGCCGGTTGAATGGATCGGCGTCGAGAGCATGTCACGCAACGGTATCGTATTGCGCGCCGCTGTGCGCACGAAACCGCTTCGGCAATTTGAAGTGCGCCGCGAGATCAATCTTCGCGTCTACGAAAATCTCGCCAAGGCCGAAATCCCGCTCGGCAACGATCCCTCCGCGCCGTTCGTCGCGCCGCCCGACGTGAGTCCGGACCCGGCATGAAGCTCGTCGCGCGGCTCGTGCTGGTTGCGATCACGGCGCTCGTGATCTTGATCTTTTACGTGCCCCTCGGACATTCGGATTATTCCGGCGCATGGCGCGGCGGAACGTACGGCATCGAAGCGTCGGGGCAATTCAGAGCGCTCGTCGCAGCGGTTGCACCCGGGTCACCGGCCGATATCGCAGGCGTTCGCGCTGGTGATTCGCTCGAAGTAGCAGCGTTCAGTAGGGATTTTCCAGCATTGGTGTTCCCGAGGGCGGGCGATCGCGGCACCTTCATCTTCCGGCGTCCCGACGGCCGCGAATATCACGTGACGATGACGGCGGTACCTTTTGCGTCGTTTACGCGGACCGTCCAACTACTGGGCGTTCTTGCTATCCTTCCGGCCACGATCTTTATCGCGATCGCATTTGTCCTCGTGTTTTTGCGTCCCAACGTCATGACGTGGAGCTTCTACGCGTTTGCGACCGGCTTTCTCTCGACGCAGCCATCGATAGCGTTTTATCAAGCGTATCTTTCGAACACTGCGTTTTCGGTGCTGGCCTTCGTGTTGACAACGGTGTGGGGAAACTTTGCCGTCATGCCGCTCTTGCCGTTTGTGCTGCGCTTTCCCGATAACCAGCTGACTGGAGTCACGAAAACGTTCGATCGCGCGGTGTGGATCGCGATGGCGCTTGCATTTATTGCCTACGCCACCGCCTGGTTCAAATGGGAGCACGGTATCTACTCTTTCTGGGGCAGTGCGTTGGACGTATGGTTGCCGCTCGCTACGTTCGCGCTCGCGACCTACATCGTCATTAAGAAGTACAAATATGCCTCGCCGCAAGTGCGGCAGCGTTTTGGATTTCTGGTGCCCGGCTTGATCGTCTCGTTTGCCGCCTATGCAATCTATTTTGTGCCCGCGGTGCCGCGTTGGCTGGCGGAGATCATTGGGTTCGCCGTCGTGATCATGCCGGTCAGCGTGATGTACGCGGTTCTTAAACACCGGGTGCTCGATATCAATTTCGTGCTCAACCGCGCGCTTGCGTACGGCATTCTCTCAGTGTTCGTGATCGCGTTCGTCTCCTCGCTCGATTGGGCCGCCGGGCATCTGCTCGCGCAAGGCCGGTTTGCCACGAGCATCGAGTTGCTGGTAACGATCGCCGTCGGATTCTTACTCGACCGTATCAATCACGCGGTTCAGAACGTCGTCGAAGTGGTCTTCTTCCGCGAACGACGCGTGGCCGAAGACTTTGTGCGCCGTGCCGCCCGCGCGTTGCCGTACGCAACCGAGGAATCCGCCGTAACCGACGGACTCGTGCAGATACCGGTCGATGCGCTGCAACTGAGTGCGGCGGCGCTCTATCGTCGCTCGGCGGACGGCAAACGATTCGAAGGGATCGCCACGTCGAGCGAGACGACCGTCGCGCCACCCGGCTTCGATGAGAATCATCTCTTGGTGCGCATGCTGGAGTCGGGGGAGCAGCGCGTGTGGCTTGAGGAACTGCGTGGTCATCTGGATCGCGAACAGGCGAAGTACTACGTGCTCGCCGTCCCGGTCACCGTGCGCCACGAGTTGGTTTCGTTCGTGCTCTACGGCCCGCATCGCAACGGTTCGCAGCTCGATCCCGAAGAGGTCGAGCTGCTCGAGGAACTAGCCCGCGAAGCGTCGCGCGCCTACGACCACATCGAAGCGGTGCGCATTCGCGAGCGATACGCACAACTCCAACCCGCGACGTAGCGGGGTAGTCCATCGGTCCCAAGGTGAGCCTGCTGCGCTCCGCTAAATGCGCCGCGTGCACGCTCACCGTCGTTTGGCGGTTTTCGCCGGTCCATCACTGCCGGCGCACGATCGTCCGGCGCTCGATTCCGTGACCTATCTTCCTCCGGCCGCGCGTGGCGACGTCAAACGCGCAGCACGTGCGTACGATGCCGTCCTTTTGATCGACGGTGTCTTTCATCATGACCTTGCCCCGTCCCCGAAAGAGTGCTTCGCGGCGCTGCGCGACGCGCGGTTGTTCGGTGCAGCGAGCATGGGCGCGTTACGCGCGGTGGAGTGTGCGCCGTACGGCTTCACACCGCTTGGCGCGATCGCGGGGTGGTACGCGCGCGGTGTGATCGACGGCGATGACGAGGTCGCCGTCTTGACGCATCCCCAGACGCTCGAGGCGTTGACCGTCCCGCTGGTCAACGTGCGCTACGTCGCGCGGCTTGCCCATCATCGCGGCCTGCTTACTGTGCACGAGCGCGACGGATTGATTGCCGAGGCGCGCGCGATCTTCTACATGGACCGGACGTGGGGTGACGTCGTCGACCTTGCGCCGGCGTCCGTGCGCGAGGCCATCGCGGTACTCGCCGATACGTTCGGCGATCTCAAGCGCTGGGATGCGCGCTTCGCCCTGCGCCGAGTGCTGCAGGCGCTCGAGCGCGCTGTTGCGCGAACCGATGCGATAATCGCGCCGTCTACCGTGACGATCGCATCGCACCAGCCGCGCCGAAGCGCGCCGCTCGTGCTCGCGCCGTCGGTTCCTAAAGCGCCTGGAACGTATGACCGCGCCGTGCCTTTCGAGCAAACGCTCGCCCTGGTTCCCGAGCTTCGACGGCGCTACGGTATCACACGCGTTGCCGACACAACGTACCTCGATCGAACCAGTATTCCGACCTATTCCGCGTTGGTGCCGAATTCGCCGGATTTGCTCGGGGTCTATAACGGCAAAGGCACGACGCGCGAAGGCGCGATCGCAAGCGCCGTGATGGAGGCCACCGAGCGGCAAATCGGTGCATCGGTACATCTTCCGGTCTTTCGCGAATCGCTGCGCGCCGTCAACGAGCACATCGACCTCACGGCCTGCGGTCTCCGCGATGACGCGACGGATCTCGCCGTCGACTGCGTGCTCGGCACCGAACTCTTTTCCGGCGAGGCGATCGCCGTGCCACTGGCTATGGTGCAGTGCCCATGGTTCGGCGCAAAACTGTTCGACCTCACCTCGACCAACGGCCTCGCCTCAGGGAACAACCTGACCGAAGCGATCTACCATGCCCTCTGCGAACTGATCGAACGCCACGCGTGGACGATGTATCACGTGCGCTGTTCGGTTGTCCCGGGATTCTATCTCGGTCCGGATGCGAGCGATCTCGGGCTCGCGCCGGCGATCGTACTGCCGACGGGCGACGACCCGATCGACCGGCTCGTCCACGATATCCGCGCCGCCGGCTTAGTGGTGCGCGCGCTTGTTCTGCAGGAGCGCGCGCTGCCGTTAACCGTTCTCGCGTCGGTGACCGAACCCGGCGCCTCGCCACCGATGGCCCATATGGGACTCGGATGCGCACTCTCGCCCGCGCATGCGCTCACGCGCGCGCTCACGGAGGCGGTGCAGAGCCGCGTCGTCGACATTCAAGCCGCGCGCGAGGACATTCTGCGCGCTGACGAACCGGGAGGCATCATGGGGACGCACGCGCGCCGGCTCAAGCTGATCCCGACGAATCGTTGGTACTACGACCTTGCGTCCGATCCAATTGCGCTCGGTGACCTGCCGGATCGAACGGGTTCCGACCTCGCCGGCGACCTGCGCGTGACGATCGAGGCGTTACGCGAGTACGGTGTTCCGGGGGTCATCGCGGTCGATCTGTCGCCGCCGGACCTGCCGATAAGCGTGGTGCGCACCATCGTTCCCGGATTAGAGACCTATGTTTTCAGCGGACATATGGGGCCGCGTGCCCGAGCCGAGCTCAATCCGTTCACGCTCCACGTGGGGAATCGGTGACGCGCTATCTCGACCGGGTGATCGCCGGTGACGCGCCGACGCCCGATGATTGGAACGATCACCTCATCGCCTTTCATCGCGCCTTCAATGACGGGACCGCAAGCCTGGTGTCGACGTTACGAACCGCAAGCGGACAAACGTCGTACGACGTGCTCGCTGCCCGCATCAAAGCGCTCGCGCCCACCGCCCACAGTATTCTCGACGTGGGTTGTGGCGACGGAGCGCTGCTCGCGCTCCTGGCGCAAACGTTCAGCCCCGACGTCGCGTTGAGCGGCGTCGATCTTTGTGAGAACGAAATCGAACGCGCGCGCAAAAGGGTTCCCGCGGCGTCGTTGGTGTGCGGTGACGCGGCGCGCTACGAGATGGGCCGCGGCAGGTACGACGTCGCCACCGCCCACTTGAGCTTCATGTCGATGCCGGGCGTTCGGGCCGTGATCGAAGGCCTGCGCGATGCCCTCCGCCCCGGTGGCCTGCTCGTCTTCGTCGTCGAAGATCCGCTAGAGAGCGACACGATCGTGACGCTCATGCGTGAAGCCATTGTCGTCGTTCGTGCTCAGTTTCCCAGATTCACGCCGTCCGTGCCGGGGCGCGAGCCGATCGAGCGAGACGACGCTCTGCGGGCGCTCCTCGCCGATATAGGACTAAATACCCATACGATCGAGCGCTATGTGTTAGCGGGCGCGTGCTCCCCGGCTCAGCTTTGGGCGCTGCTCCAGCGCACCTATCCGCTCGGTCTGCTCGACGCGTCGCTTCACGAGCGCATACGCGAGCACACGATCAATCATGCGCCGGTTGGCAGCGATGGACTCGTCCGGGTGACACTTTCGCTGAGACTCGTTGTCGCCGGCGCAGGACAGCGATGAACCAAGGACTCGCTTGAATTCTACGGAACGAATTCGCGGACCGATACCCGGTTCTTGATTAACGGAGTGTTATCGCTATGACCGAAATACAGCGGCACGCGACTGCGGCGGGCTTTCTCCACGCGCTCCACACCTCTCCGGCGACGTTCAAGGAATGGCTAGCTCTCAAGAAAGACGACTACGCGTCGATCGGAAAACTCATCCAAAAAACAGTCGGGTTATCCGAAACGCCGAACACGCAAGACATTCACGCGATGGCGTCGCACATCGACACCGATTTAAAGAGCGAAACCGAAGCGTTCACGAAAGCGCACCCCGATGCGCCGCGTCATGTCGGCGAGATCGCCCTCATGCAACAGAGCTGACCGTACGCATAAACCACGTCGCTAGCTGCGTTCGCGAGTTCACATTTACTTTTGCGAACAGATTGGCAATGTGACCTTCGACGGTCCGCTCGCTGAGAACGAGCCGCTCGGCAATCTCGCGATTGGTTAGCCCATCAGCCACGAGTCCGGCAATTTCGCACTCGCGTCGCGTCGCATTGTTGGGGCGTGCTTTTCCATCGTTGAGTGCGGTCTTTTGATTGCCGGCTGTGCCGGCTGCGAGACCGACGAAATGCATCGCCCCAAGATTCATGAAGCGCTCGCGCGCCGTCGCAAGAAACTCGGCACTATCGGCGCGTCCTAGCGCACTTGCCGCGACGCCTTGGGCGAGCAAGTGCTGCGCGTGGTTCCATGGTTGCCGGTCGGTCCATATCGTTCCGGCGGCTATTGCCTCGAGGGCGTCCGTTGCATGAAGCGATTGCGCAGCGTTTGCAAGAAGGACGGGATAAAGAAAGATCATCGTGTCGACTGGCTCGCGAGCGGCCTCTAGCGCAAGGGCGAGGAGCTTTTCAGCCCGCGCCGGCGATTGCGCCGCCAGCGGAATGAGTGAGGCAAGGATGGCCGGGAGCACCGCGGGTGCGCGTTCGCCGGCTTCGAATGCTGCAACGTCGAGCTGCGCCAACTGCCATGCCGGGTGCGACGCGTCGAGCCCCTGCAATGCTGCCGCCGTGTAGCGCGCGCTGAGCAGCCCGCGCCGCGAGAGTGGATCGCTCGCGTCTTGCAGGCGTTCCACGACGATCTCCTCGACGTCAGTGAGCTGGCCGCGCGCGATCATGATTTGGCAGCGCACCGCCAGCGCAAGTGACAGTCCGTTCTCCCCGGTTTGCGAAACGATTTGCTGCGCCGCGCGCACCCCGCGGAATCGAAAGGCATGTAAGATCTTCGCGGCAAGGGGCATGACCGAGAGCATCGCCGGCGCATTCTCTGCGGCTCGATCCGCGCTCTTGATGCGCTCGAGCGCCGACGGCTCGTCGCCGAGACGCATCGCAAGAAACGCGTTGGTCACTTCGTGGCGGACTGCAACGGTGACGTGAGCGTGGCGGGCGTGCTCGTCGTACCGGGCTCCGTATTCGCGAGCGCTCTCGACGTCGACGCGGTGCATCGCGATGTATTCGCCGAGCGAGGCGAGGTTGGCACGATCGGCGCTCGAGGACAACACTTGCTCGTAATGCGCCAGCGTCGCTCGCGCCTCGCCGGCCAATCCCAAATGCCATTGCGCAAGCACGATTGAGGCGGCAATCGAGCCCAGCCCTTCGGAGACCCCGGCGGCATCAGCTTCGGTAAGCGCGCGTCGGCAAACACGAATGACGTCGTCGTAGCGCGCCATCACGTTGTACATCTGTGACAGCCGCACGTATGTCGGCACGATCTCGTCGCGAGGCGGCGATCCGATTGCGAGGGATCGCTCGAGCGCGTTGACGGAGAGCGAGAACAGAGACTTTGCCGCGGCCGCTTCCGAAAGCTTGGTCAACGCTTCACGTTCCGTTTCGCGATCGCCGCAGGCGGCGCTTTGCTTGGCGATCCGTTCGTAATCCTCGATGCGCGGTGACGGCAGCTTTTTGAGCATGTCGATAATACGATGCCGCAGCGGGATCTCGATAGGAATCGTCTCGAGAATGCTCTCCATGATCGTCGCGTGAACAAAGCGCAAGCCGTTCGCGTTCGACACGAGGTAGCGTCCTGACAGTTGCTCGATCATCTCGAATAACTCGTCCTTCGGCCAGAGCCGCTGCAGCAGCGGCAACTCGATCGGATCGTCGAGCAACGCACAGATTTGAAGAAACGTCCGAACTCGAGCGTCGAGCAAGGAGAGATCGCGCGCGACCACCCGGCGCGTGCTTGCGCTCACGTCGCGCAACGTGGTGGCAGCGCTCTCGCGCGCTGCCGTTGCGACGGCAACGATATCGACGGCGCGTCCGTGGGTTTCCGAGGCAATGCCGGCGGCGACGTCGTCGCTCACGCCTGGATAGAGCTCGCGAACGATCTGCACGGCGACATGCGGGGGCAACTCGCCGAGCGCAATCGCCTCGTCTGCGAGTGCGAATGCAGGTTCGTTGGTCTCGTCGCTGCGTTCGGTTGAGAGCAACACGACGGCGCGGTCGGCAAGCGCCGTGGCTGCGCGCTCGATCAGCGAGCGGCTCTCGGCGTCGGCCCACTGTGCGTCGTCGAGGACCAACAGCAGCGGGTAGTCCAGCACGACGCCCTCGAGCATCCGCAGGAAGGCTTCTTCAAACTCCGCGGGCCGGTCACGATCGATGGTCAAGCCGGAACGGTAGCGCTCGGCTTTGTCTCCAAGCGCCTCGACCAGCGCTCCGACGACGCGCCGGGCGGTAAACAGCTGCAACGAGGCGTGGATCCGAAAGCTAGGTGCCAGGACGACCAGCCATCCCGCGGCCGCCGCCTCGTCCGAGACCGCCTCAGCCAAAGCCGTTTTCCCGACCCCGCTCGGGCCGACGATACGGAGCGCCCGCACCACGCGCCCGCGAGCGGACGAATCCACGATCCCGCGAGCCCGTGCTCGCTCGGCCTCCCGGCCCAAAAGGCTGCCCACGCGCTGGGCTTAGGCGAAAACTAGGTATTTCCCCGGACGAACTCGCGACCGTGGAATTGCTAGCCTTGGAGCGTGGAGGACCCGCGACCATGTATGCACGACCACTAACCGTCACAGAAGCCTTGCCTTCGGCGGTGCAGCCCGAGACAAGCCCCATACCCTACTGTTTTATCTTGGATGACGCGTATCGCGTGCTGATGGCCGGACCGTCCGGCGGCGAGGACCCGCTCTCGGCGCTCTACGCCGCCGACTCACGTATCGATGAATTGCCGGGACCGATCGACCGCGTGGTGCGAGCGCTCACCGCGACCTGGCGCACATCTCGCGCGCCGTCAAACGTTACCGCGGTCGTCTCGCACCTGCACGTGACGGTTGCGCCACTCCACGGATACGATGGTCGCCGCATCGCGGTCTTCGTGAATCGACACGATCGGTTGAGCGCCTAGCTCGGCCGCCAAGGCGCAGCATCACGCAGCGTCTGCAGGTCGCGCGGATCTTCAAAGGCGCTGGCGTAGCGAGCATAGCTCGCCCGCGCCGCGTCGTGCCGGTCGACCATCCACTGCGCCTGCACGAGTTGTGCGGCAAGACTTCCCAGCGGCGAAATGCTGCGATGCTGCGCTTCGCTCAATGCGTGTGCCGCGACTGCTTCGGCGCGCGCGTGATTGCGCGTCTCAACGAGTGCTTCGAAGAAATTCATGTAGAACTCGATGAACCGATCGTCCGGCGGCTCGCCGAGCTCGATGTGGCGTTCCGACGCGCAGACAATTGCTCGCGACAGGTGCTCGGCTTTGGCAGCGAACGCAAGATCGAGCAACGCGCTGCGCGCGCGGGTCCCGTCGCCGCTTGCAAGCAATTGCTCCGCCACCATCAACCGCTCGCGGGTGCCGCGCAGGCCGCGGTGCTCGATCGCACCGATGATCCGCCTCCGTAGCGGAATCTTCATGGCGATCGTCTCGGCGATCGCCGCTGCGGTCAGCGCGTGTCCGAGGTGCGGAAATTCCGGCACCGGCCCGTCGAGCAGCGTAACGTCAATCGGCTCAGGCAGGAGCGAAAGCATTTGCAATATGGTCCGCTCGTGTAGCGGTAACGTCCGCAACTCCTTGGCGATCGCGGCGCGCGACGAGAACGCAACATCGGCTTCGTCGCGCGTACCGTGACGAGCCGCTGCAGCGGCAATCACGATTACTTCGTACGGAATTCCATGCGCGCGCGCGACAATGGCGTCGAGCACGGCGCGGGGTGCATCGCGATACTGCTGCTCGGCAAGCGAAAGCGCCGCTTGCGTGTCGAGTTCGCGCAGGATGATCGACGCTTGCGCGCTGACCGGAAGCTCGCGTCCGTGTTCGTTATCGTAAGCCAGCACGACGAGCAGCGGGCGCCGCGCGAGTGCTTCTACCGATGCCGCGAGGCCGAGCAAGCTTTCGTCATCGGCAAAATGCGCGTCGTCGATCGTGATGACGACCGGACGTTCGCGCGTTTCTCGATCGAGTTGCTCGTGCAGATCGGGCGAAATCCGGGTGGCTATCGCGAACGGAAACACACGATCGAACGGATGCGCCGTCGCTCGAAGCACGAGCGCGCGCGGTTCGGCGAATGCATCCAATGAGCGCAGCAGCGCAGTTTTGCCAAAGCCGCTTGAACCGCTAATAAGCAGCGTCGCGGATGCCCCCGACTCGACGGCGGTCGTATAGGTTGCGCGCAACTCGGTGATCTCGGGTTCGCGGCCAACGAGTTCCATCGCGCACGCCTGCTCGGGTATGGCGGGCTTTTCCTGCCCGCACGTACAATCGAACGCTCGTGCAAACTGACATAAGCGTGGCACCAGCGTCGCGCGTCGAGCTCACCCTGCGCGCACTTGCGCTCGGTGGACTGATCACGCTGGTCTTCACCGCGGCAAACGTCTACCTCGGGCTCAAGGTCGGATTGACATTCGCCTCATCGATTCCGGCGGCGGTCATTTCGATGGCAATCTTGCGCGGGTTCAAAACCGCGACGATCTGGGAGAACAACATCGTGCAGACGGTCGCCTCGGCGGCCGGTACGCTCTCGTCGGTCATCTTCGTGCTCCCGGGTTTGGTGATCGTCGGGTGGTGGACAGGCTTCCCGTTTTGGGAATCGTTCGGTATCTGCGCTATCGGCGGGATCCTCGGCGTGATGTACAGCGTTCCGCTGCGTCGCGCGCTGGTGACGAACTCGGACCTGCCCTATCCCGAAGGCGTTGCGGCTGCCGAAGTGCTCGAAGTCGGCGCGGGTGAACACGCTGCGGACGCTGCGGCGGAAAATGCCCTGGGGTTGCGCGCGCTCGTTGTCAGCTCGATCGCCTCGGCGGCGGTACAGCTTGGCGTAGCGCTGCGGTTGCTCCAGAGCTCCTTTGCCGGGTATGTACGCATTGGGCCGGCGATCACGGGCATGGGCTTCAATCTTTCGCTTGCGCTTGTCGGCGCCGGACATCTCATCGGTTTGACGGTCGGCATGGCGATTCTCGGCGGGTTGTTCATTGCGTGGGGCATTTTGATTCCGGTTATCACCGCTATGCACCCGATGCCCGGCGCGATCGGCGACATCGCCAACACCGTGCGATCGACCGACGTCCGTTTCATCGGCGCCGGTGTGATCGGCGCGGCAGGCATTTGGACGCTATTCAAGCTCATTTCGCCGATCATCAGCGGCGTTCGATCGTCGCTGCGTGCATCGGCCGCGCGCGGGCGTGGCGACACGCTCGATATAACCGAGCAGGATATTCCATTTAATATCGTTGTCCTGGTGTCCACTGCTTGCCTCGTACCGATCGCCATTCTACTCTACGCGTTTCTCGCCGGCGGCGTGCTGCAATCGATGATCGTGCCGCTAATACTTGCATCACTCGCCTACATCGTGGTCGCGGGGCTCTTCGTGGCTGCCGTGACCGGCTATATGGCGGGACTCATTGGATCGTCGAATTCGCCGGTCTCGGGCATGGCGATTCTCACCGTCGTCGGTGTCTCGCTCTTGCTGCTGCTCATCGCCAAGGCCGATCCGGCAACGACGCCGGCGCTGATCGCCTATGCATTATTTGTGACGGCGATCGTGCTCAACGTTGCCACGATTTCCAACGACAACCTCCAAGATCTCAAGACCGGCCAAATCGTCGGCGCAACGCCGTGGAAGCAGCAAGTCGCGCTCGTCGTCGGCGTCATCTTTGGCGCGGTTGTCATTCCTCCGGTTCTCGTCGTGCTCAATGCCGCCTACGGGTTTGGGGGGAAAGGACTCGCTGCGCCGCAAGCCGTTCTGATCTCCACGCTAGCGAAAGGCGTGATCTCGCTGAATGCGCCGTGGAATCTGATCGGTATCGGCGTCGGAATCGGCGCCATCGTCATCGCGATCGACGAGATCGGCAGGATCACCGGCCGCTATCGCTTCCCACCGCTTGCGGTGGGTCTGGGCGTCTATCTTCCACCCGAGACAACGTCGCCGGCTGTTATTGGCGCAATCTTTGGCGCGCTCTACAATCGCTGGGTCTCGCGGGGCCCCAATCCCGATGCCGCGCGGCGTCTCGGCGTGTTGATCGCGTGTGGCCTGATCGTCGGCGAAAGCCTCTGGGGCGTTTTTTACGCCGGTGTTATTGTTGCGGCGCAGCGCGGCTGGATGCACGTCGCCGATCCTTCGAATCCGTTCGCGGTCGTTGGTGATAACTTCGGAGCAATCGCAAACGTGTTGGCTATTGTTGCGTTCGTCGCGGTTCCAGTGGTGCTCTACCGCTGGGTCGCGACGCGGGCACGGGCACTCTAATTCGGCGGCATCGAGCGTAGCCACGCGTCGTCGTCGCGCGCCGCGGCGACGCGCGCCCGCACCGCGGCGATGAGCGGCGCTCCGCTGAGTGCCGCGCGCGCTTCGCGCACGGCGGTCGCTGCCGAAAGGTCCGCGTTGGCGTATGCGGCATGGGCAGCTTGAGGCCAAAGGCACACGCTCCCCGAGATGCATCCCGCTGCGCCGTAGGCTTTGGCGTCGAGCAGCGTCGCTTCGGTCGAGGGAAACACGCGTAGCTCGGGGTGCCGCTCGAGTACGGCGCGTTGCAGCGCAGCATCGTTCGAGCTGTCTTTCATGCCGGAGATGACGCCGGGATACGCTTCGATCAGGCGATCGACGAGCTCGGCATGGAACGTGATGCCGCTCATTGCCGGGAAGTTGTAGAGCAGGATCGTCGTCCGCAATGGCCCGCTGCGTGACAAGAGGGCATCGAAGAAGCGCACGATGCCGTCGTCGCCGGCATCGCGAAAGAAAAATGGCGGCATGATCAGCGCCGCGGCAAAGCCCAGTTCGCCGGCGGCGCGGGTGAGGGTGATCGTATCGCCGAGCGCCGACGCGCCGGTCCCACACATCGTGCGCTCGCGCGGTACGCCGGCGGCGACCTGCTCCATCAATCGCAGGCGTTGCTCAGCGCTGAACGACATCGCCTCGCCGGTCGTGCCCAGCAGGTTGATGCCGTCGATACCGTCGCGCAAAAGATCGCGGTAATATGCGATCGCCCGGGCCGCGTCGGGTTGGTAGTTCTCGTCGACCGGCGTGAGCACGGCCGACCAAATGCCGGTAAGGGCTGTCGTGGCAATCATTCGCGTGTAAGGGCTCCCTTGAGGAAGAATGCCAGATTGGCGGGACGTTCGGCAAGCCGGCGCATCAGATACGGGAACCAATAGTTGCCGTACGGCACGGCGAGCCGGACGCGATACCCGCGCGCAACCAATGCGGCGGCGAGTGGCCCGCCAATACCGTAGAGCATTTGAAATTCAAAGCGGTCGCGGCGCGGAATCGCCTTCTCGCGAACGAATGTTTCAACCCGCTCGATGATGCGTTGGTCGTGCGTCGCAATGGCGCTGAAGCCCGGGCCGTCGAGCGATTCGAACACGAGGCGCAGATAATTTTCGTCGACCTCCGATTTTTTCTCGTAGGCGATGTCGGGCGGTTCGAGATAGGCGCCCTTGACGATGCGAACGCTCGGCGCCAGCGGCTTTGCCGCGCGGAGGTCGTCGAGACTGCGAAAGAGATAGGACTGCAGCACAAATCCAACGTTGTCGAATCGCCCGCGCAGACGACGCCAAATCGCCAGCGTCACGTCGACGTAGCGCGACTGCTCCATATCCAAGCGCACGGTGTTCCCGGCGTCCAGTGCGGTTTGGGCAATGTGCGCCGCGTTCTCGTAAGCTAGCTCCGGGTCGATGTCGAGTCCCAGGTGAGTGAGCTTGAACGCGACGTTGGCGTCGATTTGTTCGGCTGCAAAAATCCGCAAAAGCTCGCAGTACTGATCGGCGGCGCCGATCGCTTCGCCGCGCTCGCGCACGCCTTCCCCGAGAATGCCGGCGGCCACGGCGAATCCGCGCGCATTAACCTCGCGCGCGACGGCGAGGAACTCCCCCATCGTCTCACCCGCGACAAACCGCCGGGCGCCGAGTCGCATACCGTAGCGGCTCACGGCTCGCTGCACCGCCGTGCTGTCAGCGGCTGCTAAAATTGCCGCACGTAGCGGGCGTTCGAGCAGCGAATCGAGGGATAGCGTGGGCATAACGTGTGAATAACTCGTCTTTCTTGCGAATAGCTTGTGAGTTCGGGAATTTTGCTCTTGCACGGCATATTGTTCGCTTGCTACTATGCAATCACTTCGAGTAACGACGAAGTGCGAAACGTAGAAAGACGCGACCACCCCAACGCTCGACGGACGGTGTCGTAAATCGACCGGATGTGAGGGGGGGCAAAGCCGACGACGCGGCGGTCAGTACGGGCCTGGCAATGGGCTCAGACAGGCTAAAGCGCTCGGTAAATACATCAAAGCCCGGCGCCTCACGGCGGCGGGCTTTGTTCTTTGCCGACGAGCCGTGCCGCGAACAATCCGGCGAGCCCGGCAAATATCACGGAGCCGGCCACCACGTCGGGACTCCACCATAAACCGCCCATCGTGAGCGCCAACACGGCGAGCAGCACCGCCCAATACAGCGCGGGAATGCCGAACGCGAAGAGATTCGGGCGTCGCCCCACCGCGTCGCCGAAGATGCCCGCGCACAGACTTGCAACGATGACGGCCGCGAATTGTCCGGCGTAGTTCGAGTGTGCTGCGGCGATAAAGATGTTTCCAACCAGGAAGAGCACGGCCAGCGCTCCGGGTGCCAAACGAATGTTGCGCGCGGCATAGAGGGCGAATCCAACCAGGAGCAAGCTCTGGACAAGCACGGCCAGTAGACCGATGCCCTGCTTGTCGTAGAGGAGCGAGAGCAGGGTGAGCGTGTCGTGCGGAAAGCGGGCCGCATCGAGCGGCGCGTTCATGCGTTCGGCCTCGCTCAGAAAAATGAACTGCGTGCCCCAGTGCACCAGCTCCATCATTGAGGCCAGCGCGAGCAGCATGGGAAGCTGTGCCGGCAGCGTCGACGGCGGTCGCGCGCGTTCGATTGCCGAACGAACCGGACCCGCGATGATGAGAAACATCCCGGCACCGATGAGCAGATGCGTCGGACTGAGCAGCGCGTCGAAGCCCTGCTCGAATCCCCATAACGCGTGCTTGATCATGTCGAGCACACCGCCCGCCAAGAAGACGATCAGGCCGGCGGTCGTCGTTTCGTAGCCTTTCGGCAACGCACGATTCCATGCGAAGCCGCGACGGTGATTGACGACCATGGCGATCGCGGTGAACACATATGCGGCGAGCAAGCCGAGATACAGCAATCCATGCGCGGGTTCGAAGAACGTCTCGACCGTTGAGTGAAAGTGGTACCACGCGTCGAGTAAAATACCGCCCGAGCACCACAAGCTCGCAATCGCCATCGACCAATCGTAGAGCGCGCTCGGCGCGGGGCGGTCGTTCATGGGCGGGTGGTTTCCCCCAAGCGCACGAAGCGCCCCTTTATCATGCGGTTGTGGTGCGCGCTTCTAGCGATGCTGCTCACCGCGGCGCGATCGCCGTGGCCGGCTGCCGTGCCCGCCGCGCCGAACGATCCGCCGCGAATCGTGGCGTTGCAAATGAACGAGACCTCGATCGCGCCGGGCTCAGAGTGGACCGGCCGCATCGCCACGACCACCAATGTGGCAAGCGTCGAGATTCGCACGGAGTCATTCTCCTTTAACGCAACGCGTATCGCATTCGGCCAATTTACCTTCGATCAGCACGTCCTGGACATCGTGCCGCAATACAAACGCGCCTACACGCTGCACGTCATCGCGCGCAACGCCGCCGGCGATCAAGATGTTCGCCTGATCCCGATCGTGCTGCGGTAGCGCGACGCTAGCGCCGCAGCCCGCGCAGCACCTTGCCCTCGGTATTGAGGTAGTAGTGCTCGCTGTCGAAACGGGTCGTTTCCGCAAACATCAGGTAGAGATACTTGAAGTTCTCCGAGAACGCGTACGCCGGAAAGAGATCGTCGGGAATCATCGGGAAGGGCCGAACGTCGAGAAGGTTGGTGTAGCCGTTGGTCACGCGGCAATTGGCGCGTAGTGCCGTGAAGTATTGATAGGCGGTCCGGCGATAGCGATCGTCGTGGGTGAGAAACCACAGATCGAAGGCGGAGTTGGCGTACTCTGGCCGGAGGCGGTAGGCGCCGTCGACGGCGTCGAGGGTTTGGTAGTCGATGACTTCCGGGATGAGCGTATAGCGATTGAGGACGTCGGTCCAAGAATCGTAGAAGGCCTCGCCGATCGCGCGATCGCCGCCCTTCGCGACGAGTTCAGCGTAAAATGCCGAAAGCTCGCTGATTTGTGTATCGCCGGCCGATTCGCCGGTAAGGTAGTTGACCTGGCGAAACCAGAGGCGCCCGTCGACGTGTACGACTTTGTATTTCAGCAACGCGTCGGTCAGAGCACGGTACCAGCTACGCGATTGCGCGATGCCGAGCATTTGCCAGCCGCCCCATAGATATTCGTAGAACGAGTCGGCCGGTTCGTCCGGGGCGACGTCGATCGGATCGATGAACGAGCCGGCTTCAATGTCGAAGTTCGTTGCGAGCAGATCGAGCGACGAACGTTTGGCGATCACCGCTTCGTAGGCCCGCATCGAAGCTCGCAGATACTTGGGATCGCCGGTCAAGCGTGAGAGATCGCCGAACTCCAAAATATTCGAACCAATCTCGGCGAGATTGTTCTTCGGATCGCGCACGGCGCCGGTTCGAAGATTTGCGAAGCGGTACGGTGCCCCAGTGGGCGACTTCGTAAAGCACACCAGTAGACGATCCGCCAAGTCGCGCGCACCGTCGAGCATGAAGCGCTCGCCGGTTGCATAGTATCCCGCCAGCAGCCCGGCGACCATGCGAATCACGGCTTCGAACATTTGCACGTCGGCATCAACGTTGAAGTCGAGATGGGTGCGCAGCCAGGTTACACAGGCATCGAGCTCGGTGTCCAGACCCATGACGTACAGCGTGTCGAGCGCTTCGATGATCGAAAGCCCGAACGAGTGGCCGGTGACGAAGAAATCGTGCGGCGTCCCGCTGATCGGCTTGACTTCGTCGAATCCCCAGGCGAATTGCTTGTAGCCGTTCCATGCGTGGACGAACTCGTCGCGTACCGCTGCGGCGATGGTTGCCGCACCGGGCATGTCATCGTCGGCGCGCGCACGCGGTGGCGACAACGCGGCAGTGCTCGCGCAGGAGAGTAGGAAGTCGCGCCGCCTCACGAGTGCGTGAGGCCGCGCTGATAGACGTTGAGCGTCGTGTAGGCCGCTTCGAGCAACGGCGTCGCGAGACCGAAGCCAAGCGCGCGTGCGAGGAGATCGCCGAGTATTTGATCGGCTTCGACCCGGCTACCGGCGAGCATATCGCGATACATCGAGGCGGTAAGTGGTGAGCCCGGCGTGGTCAAGTGCGGGCGCATGCTGGCGACGAACGCGTCGCTCGGAGTATAACCGGACTCGTGTGCCACGCTTGCGCACTCATCGAAGATCTTGGCGATCACGGGCTCGCCGCCGGCCGCGACGATCGCGCGGCAGACCTCGTCGCCGTGCACGAGCGGGAGGTCGCGGGCGAGGATGACGACGTCGTACCGGTGCGTCATGGCCCGCTCCAGAGCGGCGTCCCCGTCGTAGCAGACGTCGACTGCCATGGCGCGCCGCCGCAGGCCGACTGCGATGGCGTCGGCCATCAGCCGCTCGTCTTCGGCCACCAGCACCCGCATGGGCGCCTCCCGTCGTCCTCGCGCCCGCCGACAGTATCCACCTCGCCGGATAAGCGCAGGATAAGCGCCGCCCTTACCGCCCCCGAATACCCTGCCCGCAATGCTTCCGGGCGTGCCAGCACGCCCCGCCCCGCCGTCACCCGTTCCGCGGACCAGCGCCGCGCCGCCCAGCCGGCCCGCGCGAGGGCATGCGAAGCCTCGGAGGAATGGCGGTCTGACATCCGCACCAGAGCATGGCGCCGTCAGGATCTCCGGCCCGAGAATTAGGACGATCAGATGAAAAACGACAGTGCTCGCAGCCGCCGCCAGGGCGGGTTGCGGCGGGCGGCCGTCATTGCCGCCCTGGCCGGGGCCGCCTTGCTGGCGGCTTGCAGCGGCTCGCCCGCATCCGCGCCGGGCACCGGCGCCGGGGAGCCGACCGCTCAGCGCATCAACGTGCTGACCAGGGCGCTGACGCTAATGCAGCGGGACTACGGCACGTATCGGCTCGAGGCGCCTGGCCCCGAGGACGTGCTCGACTACCAGGTCGGTGACCTGTGGAAGCGCGGCATCGACGGCACCGGGACGACGATCGCGGTAATCGAGGCCTGGAAAGGCAGCCCTCTGATCGCGAAGTTCATGGCGAGCCGCGACAAGCAGCTCGGGCTGCCCAACCCGCAGATCAAGACCATCTACCCGACGGGCAGGCACCGGCTGCCTGCCACCTGCCCGCCGAGTGAGGCCAAGCTGGGCGACTACGGGTCCTGCGGCGCCTGGGAGGGCGAGGCTGTGGAGGATGTCGTCTCCGCCCACATGCTGGCGCCCTACGCCAAGATCTTGATCGTGGTCGCGCCGCCGGACAGCGAGATCACCGACGATACCGCGAGCCAGGTGGCGCCACCCGAGTTCATGCAGGCGGTCGAGTACGTGAGCGTGCACCACCTGGCCAACGTGATCTCGATCAGCGACGACCAGGCCGAGAGCACCTACTCCCACGGGCCCGAAGAGATCCGCGCACAGGACCCCGGTGAGCTGACGGCCGCGGCCAACGGGATTCCCGTACTGGTCGCCACCGGCGACTGTGGCGCGGCACAGCGGCTGGCCGTCGGCGGCGGCGGGTGCACCCCGGGCTCGATCACGACCAGGCGAGCGACGGGTGCCTGGGACGACTCCCCATGGGTCACGGCGGTCGGCGGGAGCATCCCCGACCTGAGCGCGACCGGCCAGCGACTCGGTCCCGACCCGGTCTGGAACTCCTCGCCGCTCCCCCCGCCGACCGGGAACGCGGAAGCGGAGGGCGGCGGGTTCTCCGCGGTCTACACCAGGCCGAGCTACCAAAACAGCGTGGCGGCCATCACCAGGTCGAAATGGCGGGCGGTTCCGGATATCACGATGGACGCGTCGGGCGGAACCTCCGAGGCCGCGCCGCTGCTCGCCGGGGTCCTCGCGCTCGACACCCAGCTCAACCACGGCAAGAACGTCGGCCCGATCAACAATGCGCTCTACCACGTGCTCGGGTCGGCGGGGCTCAAAGACGGGATAGCCGACGTCGTGTCGGGCAACAACACGCTGATCATCCACAGCAAGGTCTTCGTGCGCGGCTTCACGGCAGCCAGAGGATTCGATGTCGTCAGCGGCTGGGGCACGATC